>DATIMX010000097.1:0-6982 GCA_035474935.1 Geodermatophilus sp.
TCACCCAGTCAATGGGGTAAGGCCCCCGCCCAGACCAGCGGGTTGATAGGCCGGAGGTGGAAGCACCGCGAGGTGTGTGAGCTGACCGGTACTAACAGGCCGAGGGCTTGACCACACGACCTACACCCCAGCCCACACACCGTGCGGGCCGGACCGGTCGACGAAGATCGCTGCACCACCCACGCGTCCACTGTGCGGTTCTGAACGCACCAACCCCCGCCCCCCACCGGGGCCCGGCGGGCCGATCAGGTGCCCAGTGTTACGGCGGCCATGGCGAGAGGGAAACGCCCGGTACCATTCCGAACCCGGAAGCTAAGCCTCTCAGCGCCGATGGTACTGCCCCGGCGACGGGGTGGGAGAGTAGGACGCCGCCGGACAACCACCCCCATGAAGGGCCCTCACCACACGGTGAGGGCCCTTCATGCATTCCGGGAGAAACCGCCGCTGCAGGACGGACATTCAGCGGCGAGCGCGCGGCTCCCTCGTCGTCGCCCCGACGTTGTCGGCCAGCCACGCGTTGAGCCCGGTCAGATCCCGCCAGGAGGTCCGGACCTCCTCGAGGGCCCGGCGCTCCTGCAGCCAGTCGGCGGGCTCCCAGTGTCTGCTCGCGTACAGCGACTTGTGCCGGAGCAGGTCGGCGCGTTCGCCGTCGCGGTCGAAGCCGGAGGGCCCCCGCACGAGCCGCTCGCCGTCGATGGACCACCCGGCCGCGGCCAGCCGGTCCACCTCGCCCTGGAGTCGCGGACCCTGCACCTCGTCGGCGACCGCCCGGCGGTACCTGGCCACCTGGTCGGACTCCAGTCGCCAGCAACCTCCGGCGACCATCAGCCCGTCGGCCGACACCTGCACGTACCAGGCACCCGCGCCACGGCCGGCGGGGTTGACGACCGCTCCCTGGTGGGTCTTGTACGGCGTCTTGTCGTTGCTGAAGCGCACGTCCCGGTAGGGCCGGAACAGCTTGGGGCTGCCGAACTCGCCCGCCAGCTCGTCGAGCAGCGCCTGCATCGGCGCCCGCACGCACTCGTCGTACACCGGACGGTGGCGGGTCCAGTAGGTCTTGCTGTTGTCGGCCTCGAGGCCCTCGTAGAAGACCAGCCCCTCGTCGGGGAAGCCCTGGAACGTCATCGGTCCTCGTCCGCCTCCTCGAGCAGCGTGTGCCAGCGGACCTCGCGCAGCGGCGTCCCACCGGTGTCCAGCGTGCGCGCCCAGCCGTCGCGCGCCCAGCCCGCCGACTCGAAGAAGCCCGCGGACACCGCGTCCTGTTCCGGCAGCCAGACCTGCAGCCGCGCCGTCCCGTCGGCTCGGGCGAGGTCGGTGACGGCGGCCAGCAGCCGGCTGCCGTGCCCCCGCCGTCCCCACCGTGGCTCCACCAGCAGGGTGGCGACCTCGCCGCTGGGTCCCGCCGGGTGGGGGCGCTCGTCCCCGGCGAGCTCCGCCGGGCCGTACGCGGCGAAGCCGACCACCCGGTCCTGCTCGACGGCGACCAGGACGCCGTGGCCCGGGGTGGGCGGTGCGGCGATCGCGGTCCGCCACGTGTCCGCGGCCCCTGCCTCGTCCCAGCCGTCGAGCACCTCGGCCGGGAGGACGGCGCGGTAGGCGGTCCGCCAGGTCACCGCCTGCACGCGGGCGATGTCCGGGGCGTCGGCGGGCCGGGCCGGGCGGACCGACACCTCCGCGGTCCCCGACCGGCGGGGGAACGGCGAGGTCGGTTGCACGCCAGGCAGCGTAGGCCGCGGCGGGGGTGCACCTCCGGGGTGTCACGGGCCCCGGGCAGGATCGGCGGCCGTGGGGACACCCGTCGTCGAGCGGCTGCCGGCCGCGCTGGCCCGTCGCATCGCCCTCGCCGCGCAGGGCTTCGCCGACCCTCGACCGGCAGGCGCCGTCGACGGCCGGCAGCTGCGCCGGATGACGGCCCGGCTGGCGGTGCTGCAGATCGACTCGGTGAACGTGCTGTCCCGCGCGCACTACCTGCCCGCGTTCAGCCGGTTGGGCCCCTACCCGCGCCAGGCCCTCGACGACCTCGCCGGCCGCCGGCGGGAGCTCTTCGAGTACTGGGCGCACGAGGCCTCGCTGTTGCCGGTCCGGCTGCACCCGCACCTGCGGTGGCGAATGGCGGCGGCGGAGGAGCACGCCTGGGGCTCGATGGTCCGGATCCAGCGGGAGCGGCCGGGTTACGTCAGCGAGGTCCTCGAGCAGGTACGGGAGGCCGGCCCGCTCAAGGCCAGCGACCTGGCCGAGCCGCGACCGGACCGGCCCGGCAGCATGTGGAACTGGCACGCCGGCAAGGTCGCCCTCGAGTGGCTCTTCTACACCGGCGTGATCACCACCCGGGGCCGGACGGCGGGCTTCGAGCGGGTCTACGACCTCACCGAGCGGGTGCTGCCGGCCGCCGTCCTGCAGACCCCCACCCCGGAACCGGCCGACGCCGTCCGCGAGCTGGTGCGCACCGCCTCGCGCGCCCTGGGGGTCGCCACCGAGCGGGACCTGCGCGACTACTTCCGGCTCCGTCCGCCGGCAGCGCGAGCGGCGATCTCCGAACTGGTCGACGCCGGTGAGCTCCTGCCCGTCGAGGTGACCGGCTGGGGCGCCCCCGCATGGCTGCACCCGCAGGCGCGTCGCCCCCGCTGGGTGCGGGCGCGGGCGCTGGTGAGCCCCTTCGACTCCCTGGTCTGGGAGCGGCCACGGGTGGCACGCGTCTTCGACTTCCGCTACCGGCTGGAGATCTACACGCCGGCCGCCCGGCGCGTGCACGGCTACTACGTGCTGCCGTTCCTCCTCGGCGACCGGCTGGTCGCCCGCGTCGACCTCAAGGCCGACCGGCAGGCCGGCGTGCTGCGGGTGCAGGCGGCCTTCGCCGAGGACGGCATGGACCGGACCGACGTGGCCGTACCCCTCGCCGAGGAACTGGCGCTCATGGCCGGATGGGTGCAGCTGGACGCCGTGGTCGTGGGGGAGCGCGGGGACCTGGCCGCCGAGCTCGCGGCCGCCGTGGGCCGGCTCGTCCCCTAGGCGGGCAGGCCGGCCAGCCGGGAGACGAGGGCCAGACCCGCGGGCCCGCCGGGCCACGCCCGCCGCACCGCCGGCGCTCCCGACACCCGCACCACCGAGCGCAGCGCCAGGGCCACGACGACCACGTCGTCGGCGTAACCGAGGACCGGGACGACGTCGGGCACCAGGTCCACCGGCGAGAGCAGGTAGGCCAGCAGCAGCCACAGCCGCACCCGGACGCCCCGCGGCAGGGACCGGTCCGCGGCGAGCCGACGCACCAGCCGCACCAGGTCCGGCAGCAGCCGCAGCGCCTCGCGGACGGTGAGGTCCGGTGGGCGTGCCCGCCACAGCAGCAGGAGCAGCACGCCCCAGAGCAGGAGCAGTCCCGCTCCCACCGACAGCACCAGCTCCAGCCACCTCACGTGCTCCAGTGTGGTCGGTGGCTCCGCCTACCCTGGGCCGGGCAGTCGACGACGAGGGGAACGGGTCTGGTGGGCACGAACGCTCCGGGGATGGACACAGTGCGGGTCGACACCCAGTACGAGGACCTGCTGCGCCGGGTGCTCGAGCAGGGCACGCCGAAGTCCGACCGGACGGGCACCGGCACGGTGAGCCTGTTCGGCGAGCGGCTGCGCTACGACCTCTCCGAGCGGTTCCCGCTGGTCACCACCAAGTCGGTGCACTTCCGGTCGGTCGCCTACGAGCTGCTGTGGTTCCTCCGCGGTGACAGCAACGTGCGCTGGTTGCAGGAGAACCGGGTCAGCATCTGGGACGAGTGGGCCTCGCCGGAGGGCGAGCTCGGCCCGGTCTACGGCGTGCAGTGGCGGTCCTGGCCCACGCCCGGCGGCGAGCACGTCGACCAGATCGCCGGGGTCCTCGAGACGCTGCGCACCGACCCGGACTCGCGGCGCATGGTCGTCTCGGCCTGGAACGTGGCCGCGCTGCCGGAGATGGCGCTCGCGCCGTGCCACGCGCTGTTCCAGTTCCACGTCGCGGACGGCCGGCTGTCCTGTCAGCTCTACCAGCGCAGCGCCGACATGTTCCTCGGCGTGCCGTTCAACATCGCCAGCTACGCGCTGCTCACCCGGATGGTCGCCGACCAGGTGGGCCTGGCCCCCGGCGACTTCATCTGGGTCGGCGGCGACTGCCACGTCTACAGCAACCACGTCGACCAGGTGCGCGAGCAGCTCTCCCGCGAGGTGCTGCCCTTCCCGGCGCTCGACCTGGCCCCGGCGCCGTCGCTGTTCGACTACACCTACGAGCACTTCACCCTGCGCGACTACCGGCACCACCCGGCGATCCGCGCCGCGGTGGCGGTCTGAGGCGCGGGTGGCCGGGAGCGGGGTGCTCGGTCTGGTCTGGGCGCAGGCCCGCGGCGGGGTGATCGGTGCCGACGGCCGGCTGCCGTGGCACCTGCCCGAGGACCTGCGCCTGTTCCGCGAGCTCACCACCGGCTCCACCGTGGTCATGGGCCGGCGCACCTGGGAGTCCCTGCCCGAGCGGTTCCGGCCGCTGCCCGGACGGCGCAACGTCGTCCTCACCACCGACCTCTCGTGGGCCGCCGACGGCGCGGAGCGGGCCGGTGACGTGGCGCAGGTGCTGGCGCACGACGACGCCGGCGACCTCTGGGTGATCGGCGGCGGCCGGGTCTACGCCGCGTTCCTCCCGCACGCCGACCGGGTGGTCGTCACCGACGTCGACACCGAGGTCGAGGGCGACACCTGGGCGCCGGCGCTGGGCCCGGGGTGGACGCGGGTGTGGCGCACCCCGGGCACCGGATGGGCGACGTCCACCACCGGTCTGCGGTACGCGGTGTCGGAGTACGCGCGCGCATCGACCGACGCCGACGTGTCGCCCGGGCCGGTCGGTAGATTCTCGGTATGACCAGCGACCCCGCCCGGCCCTTCGGGCGCGTGCTCACGGCGATGGTGACCCCCTTCGCCGAGGACGGCTCGATCGACCTGGCGGGGGCGCAGGAACTGGCCGCCCACCTGGTCGACCGGCAGGCGCACGACGGCCTGGTCGTGCTCGGCACCACCGGTGAGGCGCCCACCCTGAGCGACGGTGAGCAGCACGCCGTCCTCGAGGCGGTGCTCGACGCCGTGGGTGACCGCGCCACCGTGGTGGCCGGGGTCGGCACCAACGACACCGCGCACACCATCGACAACGCTCGCCGGGCCGAGCGGCTGGGTGCCCACGCCCTGCTCGTCGTGACGCCGTACTACAACAAGCCCCCGCAGGCCGGGCTGCTGCGCCACTTCACCGCCGTCGCCGACGCCACGGACCTGCCGGTGATGCTGTACGACATCCCGCCGCGCTCGGTCGTCCCCATCGAGGTGGACACCCTCGCCCGGCTGGCCGAGCACCCGCGCATCGTCGCGGTGAAGGACGCCAAGGGCGACCTCGGCGCGGTGATGCACACCCTCGCCCGCACCGACCTCGCGTACTACAGCGGCGAGGACCTGCTCAACCTGCCGCTGCTGGCGGTCGGCGCCGTGGGCGTCGTGAGCGTCGTCGGGCACCTCGTCGGACCGCGGCTGGCCGAGCTGATCGGCGCCGTGGAGTCCGGCGACCTGGTCAAGGCACGATCGGTCAACGAGAGCCTGCTGCCGGTCTACACCGGCGTCTTCCGCACCCAGGGCGTCATCCTCGCCAAGGCGGCGCTGCGCGAGCTCGGCCTCCCGGCCGGCCCGGTGCGCCCGCCCCTGGTCGACGCCACCCCCGAACAAGTCGCGCAGCTGCGCGCCGACCTCGCCGACGGAGGCATCCACCTGTGAGCGCGACCCCGTGACCACCTCGACCACCCAGCCCCACCTCGACCTGCAGGCACCCCCGGCGCTCCCGGCCGGCGGCCTGCGCGTCATGGCCCTCGGCGGGCTCGGCGAGATCGGCCGCAACATGGCCGTCCTCGAGTTCGACGGCAAGCTGCTGGTCATCGACTGCGGCGTGCTCTTCCCCGAGGCCGAGCAGCCCGGCGTCGACCTGATCCTGCCGGACTTCGGGGTCATCGAGCACCGGCTCGACGACGTCATCGCCGTCGTCCTCACCCACGGGCACGAGGACCACATCGGCGCGATCCCCTACCTGCTGCGCATGCGCGGGGACATCCCGCTGGTCGGCTCGCGGTTCACCCTCGCCCTGGTCAAGGCCAAGCTGCGCGAGCACCGCCTGGACCCGGTGCTGGTCGAGGTGGCCGCCAACGACGACCACGTCGCGGGCCCGTTCCACTGCGAGTTCATCTCGGTCAACCACTCGATCCCCGACGCGCTGGCCGTCGCCGTCCACACGCCGGCGGGGGTGCTGGTGCACACCGGCGACTTCAAGATGGACCAGCTGCCGCTCGACGGCGTCCTCACCGACCTGGGCGCCTTCGCCCGGCTGGGCCTCGAGGGCATCGACCTGCTGCTCGCCGACTCCACCAACGCCGAGATCCCCGGCTTCGTCACCCCCGAGCGCTCGATCGGCCCGGTCCTGGAGGACGTGTTCCGGCGGGCCACCCAGCGGCTGATCGTCTCCAGCTTCGCCAGCCACGTGCACCGCATCCAGCAGGTGCTCGACGCCGCCGAGATGCACGGCCGCAAGGTCGCCCTCGTCGGCCGCTCGATGGTGCGCTCGGAGGTGACGAACCCGGGGATCTCGGCATTGGTCGAATCGGCCAGCAGCAGGTCGATGCCCCCGACACCGAGCCGGGCGAACGCGCCGAGGTCGGTGAGCACGCCGTCCAGCGGCAGCTGGTCCATCTTGAAGTCGCCGGTGTGCACCACAACGCCGGCCGGCGTCTGCACCGCCACGGCCAGCGCGTCGGGGATCGAATGGTTGACGGAGATGAACTCGCAGTGGAACGGCCCGACGAGGTGGTCGTCGCCGGCCGCGACCTCGACCAGCGTCGGGTCGATGCGGTGCTCGCGGAGCTTGGCCGCGACCAGCGCCAGGGTGAACCGCGACCCGACCAGGGGGATGTCGCCGCGCAGCCGGAGCAGGTAGGGGATCGCGC
>DATIMX010000098.1:0-2631 GCA_035474935.1 Geodermatophilus sp.
GACCGTGCCGATCGGGTGGACCGGCGGCAGGTAGACGACGTCGAAGCCCATGTCGGCGATCGCGGGCAGCCGCTCGGTGGAGGTGGCGAAGGTGCCGTGGGTCGCCCGGCCGTCGACCACCGGGCCGGTGGAGCGGGGGAAGAACTCGTACCAGGAGCCGAACAGCGCCCGCGGGCGGTCGACCCACACCTCGTACTCCGGGCCCGGCGTGACCATCTCGCGCACCGGGTGGTCGTGCAGGTAGCGCTGCAGCGCCTCGGCCAGCGCCGGGGCGACCCGGGCCGGCAGCTCGCGGGAGGTGTCGCGCAGGGCCGCGGCGGCCTCGGTCACCCGGTCCCGCCAGTCGTCGTCGGCCTCGGCGGCCACCCGGTCGAGCAGCCGGGCGCCCTCCTCCAGGTCGTTGGCGAGCTCCTCGGCGCCCTGGCCGGCCGCCATCTTCACCTCGACGGCGTGGTGCCAGGTCGACAACGGGTCGCTCCAGGCCTCCACCCGGTAGGTCCACCGACCCTCGCGGTCGGGGACGACGCTGGTCAGCCAGCGGTCGGGCTGGTCGCCGAAGCGCTCCATCCGGTACAGCGGCCGCGTGGCGCCGTCCCCACCGGGCGGGGTCCAGACGACGTTCGCGGCGACGGCGTCGTGGCCCTCGCGGAAGACGGTCGCGGTGATCGGGAGGTGCTCGCCGACCACGGCGCGCGCGGAGAACGCGCCGCAGGACACGACGGGGGCGACATCGGTGATGCCGAGGCGGAGATCAGCGCGGCCAGTCATCCGGGCCACGCTATCGAGGGCGTGTCGGGTGAGCACATCGGCCGCCGAGGCGTGCCGCTCCTGCTGCGGGACGGGCGGGACGGACGGGCGACCGGGACGTCGGCTGGCCATGACTCATCCTGGCCCGTCGGGCGGTGCACCGCTCTGGCGGCCCCAGTGACCGTCGCTAGTCTCGGCCCGTGCGCGCACTCCGTCGGTTCACCGTCCGGGCATCGCTCCCCGAGGAGCTGCTGCCGCTGTCGCAGCTGGTCACCAACCTCCGGTGGTCCTGGCACGCCGAGACCCGCGACCTCTTCGAGGCGCTGGACCCCGAGCTGTGGCGGACCTGCAACGGCGACCCGGTGCAGGTGCTGGGCGAGGTCTCGGCCGAGCGGCTGGCCACCCTCGCGCGGGACCGGCGGTTCGTGCGCCGGCTGCAGGACGTCGTCGACGACCTGGAGGAGTACCTGTCGGCGCCGCACTGGTACCAGTCGCTGGGGGAGGGGGCGCCGGCGACGGTCGCCTACTTCTCCGCGGAGTTCGGCATCACCGAGGTGCTGCCGCAGTACTCCGGCGGCCTGGGCATCCTCGCCGGCGACCACCTCAAGGCCGCCTCCGACCTCGGCGTCCCGCTGATCGGCGTGGGGCTGCTGTACCGGGCCGGCTACTTCGAGCAGGGCCTGTCGGCCGACGGCTGGCAGCTGGAGCACTACCCGTCGCTGGACCCGCACGGCCTGCCGCTGAAGCTCCTGCGCCAGCCCGACGGCACCGCCGTCGTCATCAACGTCCCGCTGCCCGAGGGGCGCACGTTGTTCGCGCACGTGTGGCGGGCCCAGGTCGGCCGGGTGGCGCTGCTGCTGCTCGACAGCGACATCGAGGAGAACACGCCGGCCGAGCGCGGGGTCACCGACCGCCTCTACGGCGGCGACGAGGACCACCGGCTGCGCCAGGAGATGCTGCTCGGCATCGGCGGCGTGCGGGCGCTGCGCGCCTACTGCCAGCTCACCGGGACGCCGGCGCCGGAGGTCTACCACGCCAACGAGGGGCACGCGGGCTTCCTCGGCATCGAGCGGATCCGCGAGCTCACCGAGTCCCACGGGCTGTCGTTCGCCGAGGCGCTGCAGGCGGTCCGCGCCGGCACGGTGTTCACCACTCACACGCCGGTGCCCGCCGGCATCGACCGCTTCCCGCGGGCGCTGATCGAGCGCTACTTCGCCGGTTTCGGCGTCGCCCCCGAGCACCTCATCCCGCTGGGCGCCGAGGAGGACCCGGCGAAGTTCAACATGGCGTACATGGGCCTGCGGCTGGGCCAGCGCGCCAACGGTGTCAGCCGGCTGCACGGCCACGTCAGCCGGTCGATGTTCCGCGGCCTGTGGCCGGGCTTCGACGAGTCCGACGTGCCGATCGGCTCGATCACCAACGGTGTGCACGCCCCCACCTGGACCGCGCGCGAGCTGGTCGAGATGGGCACGCAGACCTCCAGCCAGGGCGACCCGGTCGCGGCGGCCGGCCCGGTGCACTTCGACGGCGTCGACCGCATCCCCTCCGGCGAGCTGTGGAGCACCCGCCGGACGCTGCGCGGCCGGCTGGTCGAGGAGGTGCGCCGCCGGCTGCGCGACACCACGCTCTCCCGCGGCGCCGCGGAGTCCGAGGTGGGGTGGACCGACAGCGCGTTCGACCCCGACGTCCTCACGATCGGCTTCGCCCGCCGGGTGCCCTCCTACAAGCGGCTGACCCTCATGCTGCGCGACCCCGAGCGGCTGCGGGCGCTGCTGCTGGACCCCGAGCGCCCGGTGCAGCTGGTCATCGCCGGCAAGAGCCACCCGGCCGACGACGGCGGCAAGCAGCTGATCCAGCAGATGGTGAAGTTCGCCGACGACCCCG
>DATIMX010000099.1:0-7668 GCA_035474935.1 Geodermatophilus sp.
CACACCCCAGAAGCACCCGGCCCCGAAGACGGCGGTCTGCATGCCCTCCGGGACCGGCGGCCGGATGCGGTTGCCGTTGACCGCGTGCAGCTCCGGGACGTTCGGCAGCGGCGTCGGGCGGCCCGGCAGCGCGTCCTCGGCAGCCACCGGCTGGGTCTTGGACCGGGAGAAGAACATGCTCCGAGCGTAGGCCGGGTCCGCAACAGACCCGGCGGATCGATCAGGCCCGATGCAGGATCGGAGGATGGCTGCGACGACGCGTGAGTGGCACCTGGCGGCCCGGCCGCACGGGAAGCCGACCCCCGAGGACTTCCGGCTGGTCGAGGTGCCCCTCCCCGAGCCGGCCGAGGGGCAGGTCGTCGTCCGGATGGTCGTGATGTCGGTCGACCCGTACATGCGCGGCCGGATGCGCTCGGGGCCCTCCTACGCGCCGCCGTGGGAGGTCGGTGAGGTGATGAAGGGGGGCGCCGTGGGCCGGGTGGTCGCCTCGCGCGCCCCCGAGCTGCCGGAGGGCTCGCTGGTCCTCACCGACGCCGCCTGGCGGGAGACCGCCGTCCTCGACGCCGCGCAGGTCACCCGGCTGCCGACCGAGGAGGACGTGTCGCCGTCCTGGTACCTGGGCGTGCTCGGCATGCCGGGGCTGACCGCCTACGCCGGGCTGTTCCGGGTCGGCGGCTGCCGCGAGGGGGACGACGTGTTCGTCTCCGGGGCCGCCGGCGCGGTGGGCAGCCTGGTCGGCCAGTTCGCGCGGCTGCGCGGCGCCGGCAGCGTCGTCGGCAGCGCCGGGTCGGCGGAGAAGGTCGCCTGGCTGCGGGAGCTGGGCTTCACCGCCGCCTTCGACTACCACGACGGGCCGGTGGCCGAGCTGCTCGCCGCGGCCGCTCCCGAGGGGATCGACCTGTTCTTCGACAACGTCGGCGGCAACCACCTGGAGGCCGCGATCGGCGCGTTCCGGGTGCACGGGCGGGCCGCGCTGTGCGGCTCGATCTCCGGCTACAACGCCGTCGAGCCGCCGCCCGGGCCGCGCAACATGGGCCTGATGGTCGGCAAGCGGCTCACCCTGCGCGGCTTCCTCGTCGGCGACCACGCCGACCTGCGCCCGGAGTTCACCGAGACGGTGACCGGCTGGCTGCGCTCGGGCGACCTGGTGGCCCGGGAGACCGTGCACGAGGGGATCGAGCAGGCCGTGCCGGCCTTCCTGGACCTGCTGCGCGGGGGCAACGTCGGGAAGATGGTCGTCCGCCTGGCGCCCGACCCCGGCTGAGGTTCCCGCCGGCTCCATCCGGGCAGGATGGCGATCATGTGGTTCTTCCTCACCCGCCGGCTGCGCACCTGGCTGCTGCTGACCATCGTCGTCCCCCTCGCCACCGGCCTGCTGCGCCGGGCCGCGCAGGTCCTCGAGCGGCGCACCGGGTCCACCCAGGTGACCCGCGGGCTGTACAAGGCCGGCGACCTCGGCGACCGCGCTCGCGCGACGCTCCGCGGCGGGCGTCGCCGCCGGTGACCACCAGCGGCGGGCGTCCGGGCCTGGACCACCAGCCGGCCGCGGGGCCGACCCGGGCGCTCGCCGTCTTCTGCCACGGCGGCACCGTGGCCAGCGTCCAGCCGCCCAAGGAGCGGGCGCTGTCGCTGCTGCGGATGCGCGCCATCGAGCAGTTCGTGCGGGCCTCCGCCGCCGACCGCGGCCTGGACACCTACCTGCTGCGCTACCGGGTGGCCGGCTGGAACGGCGTGGCCGCCGACGCGTACGCCGACGTCCGGTGGGCGCTGGGCGAGCTGCGGGCACGGCACGGGGACGACGTCCCGGTCGTGCTGGTCGGCCACTCGATGGGCGGCCGCGCCGCGCTGCGCGCCGGGGACGACCCCGCGGTCCGGGCGGTCTGCGCGCTCGCGCCGTGGACGCCGCCGGGCGAGCCGGTCGAGCACCTGCGCGGGCAGACGGTCGCGATCCTGCACGGCCGCGGCGACCGCTGGGTGCCGGCTGCGCTCTCGGCCGACTTCGCCGTCCGCGCGGAACGGGCCGGTGCGCGGATCGCGCGGTTCACGATCGCCGGCGGGCACAGCATGGTGCGCAGGGCGCCGGTCTGGCACGCCTTCGTGCGGGACGTCGTCCTCGCCGGGACCGGGCTCGCACCGTGGCGGCCCGAGCTGCGCGCGGCCCTGGACAGCGGGGAGCTCGCCGCCACCCTCTAGGAGAACAGCGCGCTGTAGCCGTTGAGCGCGGGCTGCCCGCCGAGGTGCGCGTAGAGCACGGTGGACGACGGGTCGATCTCGCGGCGGCCGACGAGGTCGATGGTCGCGGCCATCGACTTCCCCTCGTACACCGGGTCGGTGACCATGCCCTCGGTGCGGGCGGCGGTCTCCATGGCGCGGATCGTCGTCTCGTCCGGGATGCCGTAGACCCCCGCGTGATAGCGCTCGTCGAGCTCCACGTCGTCGAGGGTGAGCCGGCGGCGCAGGCCGATCAGCTGCCCGGTGCGCTGGGCGATCCTCAGCACCTGGTCGCGCGTCTCGGCGGCCTTCGCGGAGGCGTCGACGCCGAGCACCCGGCGCGGGCGGGCGCCGTCCTCCTCGAGCTTCGCGAAGCCGGCGACCATGCCGGCCTGCGTCGAGCCGGTGACCGAGCAGACGACGACGGTGTCGAAGAAGACGCCGAGCTCGGCCTCCTGCGCGGCGACCTCCTCGGCCCAGCCGGCGAAGCCGAGGCCGCCGAGCGGGTGGTCGCTGGCGCCGGCCGGGATCGCGTAGGGCTTGCCGCCGCGGGCCTCGATCTCGGCGAGCGCGGCCTCCCAGCTCTCCTTGAACCCGATGCCGAAACCGGCCTTGACCAGCCGGACGTCGGCCCCGGCCAGCCGGCTGATCAGGATGTTGCCCACCTTGTCGTAGACGGCGTCGGGCCAGTCCACCCAGCTCTCCTGCACCAGCACGCACTTCAGCCCGACCCGCGCCGCCACCGCGGCCACCTGGCGGGTGTGGTTGCTCTGCACCCCGCCGATCGACACCAGCGTGTCGCAGCCCTGCGCCAGCGCGTCGGCGACCAGGTACTCGAGCTTGCGGGTCTTGTTGCCGCCGAAGGCGATGCCGGAGTTGCAGTCCTCCCGCTTGGCCCACACCGCGGCGCCGCCGAGGTGCTCGGTGAGCCGGTCCAGCCGGTGCACCGGCGACGGGCCGAACAGCAGCGGGTACCGGGGGTGATCAGACAGTGCCATCGGGGGTCTCCTCCAGCTCGGACAGCAGGGCCGTCCAGATCTCGGTGGTGGTGGCGACGGCGGCGTCGGCATCGGAGTCGGCGCAGGCGGCGATCAGGCGGTCGTGCAGGTCGACGGACTCCGCGCCGTGCGCCGCGGCGAAACGGCGGCGCTCCAGCCGGCGGACGGCGGGGGTGAGCCGCTCGACGGTCGCGGTGAGCGCGGTGTTGCCGCAGCGGGCCAGGAGCACGCCGTGCAGGTCGTCGTCGGCGGCCAGGGCGGCGTCGACGTCCCCGGCCCGCACAGCGGCGGCGAACCGCTCGTTGGCCGCGCGCATGGCGGCGACGTCGTCCGGGGTCACCGCGGGCACGGCCTCGCGGACGGCGAGCTCGTGCATCGCCCGGACGACGACGGCGGCGTCGCGGACGTCGCGCACCCGCAGCGGCGTGACCCGGGTGTGGCTCTGCGGCTTGGCCTCGACCAGGCCCTCGTCGGCCAGCCGGGCCAGCGCGGCGCGCACCGGGGCCACCGACAGGCCGAGGCGGGCGGCCAGCTCGGCGTCCTTCACCACCGCGCCGGGCTCGAGGTTCCCGGAGACGATCGCCGCCCGGATGCGCTCGAGCGCGACGTCCCGCAGCAGGACGCGGGAGACGGGAGCCAGGGACACAACTGACATCTCAGATGTCAGAAGACATCGCGTCAAGAGGCCGGCCGATCCGATGCGGTCGTCCGCCGTCCAGGTCCTCGTGCGACACACCGCCGGGGCGTGCGCACCCCGGCGGTCGACCCGCTCGCGGCCGTCAGCTGCGGCTGCTGAGGTCCGGCGCGGGGTCGCCGGCCAGCCGGCTCCAGATGAACTCGTCGTGCTTCAGCCCGTCGCCGTAGCGGTACGAGCGGCGCAGCCGCCCCTCGAGGGTGAAGCCGGCCTTCTCGGCCACCCGGCCGGAGGCGGTGTTCTCCACGGCGTGGCACAGCTCCACCCGCTCGAGGGGCACGGCCGCGAAGGCCCACCGGCAGGCCGCGTCCACCGCCCGGGCGGCGACCGCGCGCCCGCGGGCGGCCGGGACGGTCCAGTAGCCGACCTGCGCGTTGCCCTGCACGACGGCGATGGAGTGCAGCGACACCGAGCCGAGCAGCGCACCGGTCGCGGCGTCGGTGACCGCCCAGGAGGCGTGGTCGCCGGTGGTCCAGTCGCCGCGCCGGCGCAGGAAGGCCACGGCGTCGGGGCGGGTCGTGGCCGGCAGGCCGTTCCACAGCTGCATGACCGGGTCCTGCATCACCGCGACGACGTCGTCGGCGTCGTCCTCCCGCCAGGGCCGCAGGCGCAGCGCGCCGGCATCGAGCTCGACCGGGTCCACGGGGAGCCATGGTCTCCCACGGGACCGGCCCCCTGCAGAGTCCCGCCGCTGGCCCCGTCCCGAGGCTCGCGCCGAGCCTGCGAGGCGTGAGGAGGACGGGGTCCTTCCATGGCGGGGGGTGGGGGGTCCTTCCTCAGGCGGGGACGGAGATCCCCACGCCGCCGCGGGTGTCGCCCCCGTAGCGGGCGATCTCGCGGTCGAGGTCCAGCGGAGCGGTCATCGGGGCGCCCTCGGTGAGCTCCGGCGTGATCAGCGCGGCCGGCACCAGCCAGGAGACCTCGAACTCCAGCCCGTCGGGGTCCTGCGCGTAGAGGGCCTTGGTGGTCACGTGGTCCGAGGCCCCGACCAGCGCGCCGGCCTGCAGCAGCGCGTCGCGGACGCGGGCCAGCTCCGCGAGCGTGTCGACCTCCCAGGCCAGGTGGTACAGGCCGACGGTGCGCCGGCCGGCCTCGGAGGCGCCGGCTGCGGCGCCCACCTGGAACAGGCCCAGGTCGTGGTCGTTGGTCGACCCCTCGGCCTGCAGGAACACCGCGGCACCGGGGATCTCGGTCTTCACCCGGAAGCCGAGGACGTCGCGGTAGAAGGCGAGGCTGCGCTCCACGT
The DNA here is from genome assembly GCA_035474935.1 of Geodermatophilus sp. Lineage (GTDB taxonomy): Bacteria > Actinomycetota > Actinomycetes > Mycobacteriales > Geodermatophilaceae > Geodermatophilus. The sequence continues at coordinate 5,150 of DATIMX010000099.1, forward strand.
CGCGGACGTAGAGGACGGCGTGGTTGAGGCGCTGGACGGGCACGGTTGGCTCCTGACCGATCGGGACGACGACGTCCAGTGTGCGCCCTCTTGCTTGAGAGTTCAAGTATTCGCGTTGTCCGATCGGGTAGGTCGTGTCCGTGGGCAGCGCGTGCGTCACCGTCCGGGTCGTGCCCGAGCTGGCCTTCCTGCTGCGCCCCCGCGACCGGGCGGCGCGGGAGCGGCGGCTCGGCCACGACCCGGACGCCACGGTCGCCCACCTCGTGCAGGCCGCCGGCGTGCCCCTGACGGAGGTGGGCGGGGTGCGCGTGGACGGCGATGCCGTGCCGTTGTCGGTGCGCACCCGTCCCGGCGCCGTGCTGGAGGTCGACGCGGTCCCCCGTCCGCAACCGGTGCCGGCCGGGGGCTTCCTGCTCGACGTCGGGCTGGGCACGCTGGCCCGCCGGCTGCGGCTGCTCGGCCTGGACGCCGCCTGGTCCAACGACGCCGAGGACGCCGACCTCGCCGCGCGGGCCGCCGCCGAGGAGCGGGTGCTGCTCACCCAGGACCGCGGCCTGCTGATGCGGCGCGGAGTGCCCGGGGCGCTGGTGCGCGGGAGCCGGCCGGACGACCAGCTGGGCGACGTCCTCGACCGCTTCGCGCCGTCCCTGGCCCCGCTGACCCGGTGCACCGCCTGCGGCGGCCGGCTCGAGCCGGTGCCGAAGGCCGACGTCGCCGACCGGCTGCCCCCGGGCACCCGCCGGACCTTCGACGACTTCTCCCGCTGCGCGGCGTGCGGCCGGGTCTACTGGCACGGCGCGCACGCTCGACGGATCAACGCGCTCATCCGGGTGGCGCAGCGCGGCTGAGCCCGGCCACGGCGCGCCCGGCCGCTCAGCGGGTGCTCGCGGCGTCCGGCGGGTACACCTGCCCCAGGCCCCTCTCCAGGTCCTCGAGGTTCATGCAGGGCACGAACGTCACCTGCGCCTTCCCGTCGAGGAACAACGGCTCGGCGATGGCCGCGACCTGTGAGGTGTCGGCCATGTCGAACACCATGAGACAGCTGCGCTGGCCGCCCTCGGTCAGGAAGTAGGCGGCCTCCGGATCGAGCTGCTCGATGAGCCGGTGCGTGAGCTCGAGCACCTGCCCCTTGCGCGCCGCCTCGTTGCCGGCCTCGGTGTCGACGACGGCCTTCAGCATCATCCGCATGACCGCCTCCGGTGGTGTGGGGTGGGATGTGACACCCAGCGTCGACCGGCCGGCCGACGGGCGCCCAGAGCCGTTCGGCACTGCCACCTCCACCCGACCGGGGCTCCGGAGGTCCACCGGGCGCCCGCACCCTCGCGCCGCCCGGCCGACGAGTCGGCCCCGGGGGGCCACGGCTTGGCCCAGGTGTGACAGCGGCGGTGGGCAGCCCAGGAGCGACCACCCAGCCACTCCTGCTCCCGCTCCTGCGAGGCCGCCGTGTACCTGTCGAAGACCGAGGCCGCCGTCCTGCCCACCACGCTGGTCGGCACGCCGAGACGACCTCCCCAGGCCACCGGTCGGCGGCGCATCTGGCCGCTGCTCGGACCGGCGTTCGTGGCCGCGGTCGCCTATGTGGACCCGGGCAACTTCGCGACCAACTTCTCCGGCGGCGCCGCCTTCGGCTACACGCTGCTGTGGGTGATCGTCGCGGCCAACCTCATGGCGATGCTCATCCAGTCGCTGACCGCGAAGCTGGGCCTGGCCACCGGCCGCGACCTGGCCACCAACTGCCGCGAGCAGCTGCCCAAGCCGGTCACCCGGGGGCTGTGGCTGCAGGCCGAGGCGGTCGCGATCGCCACCGACCTGGCCGAGATCGTCGGCGGCGCGGTCGCGCTGAACCTGCTCTTCGGCGTCCCGCTGCCCGTCGGCGGACTCATCACGGCCGTCGTCGCCTTCGTGCTGCTGGCCGCGCAGTCGCGTGGGCACCGGCCGTTCGAGCGGGTGATCACCGGCCTGCTGCTGGTCATCGGGCTGGGCTTCGGCTACACGCTGGTCGGCTCGGGCGTCGACGTGGGCGGGCTGGCCGGCGGTCTGGTGCCCTCCTTCGCCGGCCCGGACAGCCTGGTGCTCGCCGCCGGCATCCTCGGCGCGACGGTGATGCCGCACGTGATCTACGTGCACTCCGCGCTCACCCCTGGCCGCTACGGCGACGCCGTCACCGCCGGGAAGACCTGGGAGGGACGGCGCCGGCTGCTGCGGGCCCAGCGGCTCGACGTGCTGCTGGCCATGGGCCTGGCCGGGCTGGTCAACGCGGCGATGCTGGTGATCGCGGCGCAGCTGTTCACCGGCGGGGACGACGCCGGCTCGCTGGAGGGCGTGCACGCCGGGCTCGGCGCCCAGCTCGGAGCCGGAGCCTCGCTGGCCTTCGCGCTCGCGCTGCTGGCCTCGGGGTTCGCCTCCTCGTCGGTCGGCACGCACGCCGGCCAGGTGGTCATGGCCGGGTTCCTGCGCCGGCACATCCCGGTGCTCGCCCGCCGGCTGATCACCCTCGCGCCGGCGCTGCTGGTGCTGCT
>DATIMX010000100.1:0-9782 GCA_035474935.1 Geodermatophilus sp.
CCCGTCGGAGAGCAGCAGCACGTCGCGGGCGGCCGCGCGGGTGCGGGCCAGCTGGACGGCCGCGGTGCGCAGCCCGAGGTCGAGGTCCGTGGTGCCGCCGCCCTCGAGGTCGAACAGCCGGTCGATGAGGACGTCGGTGCGCGGGTCGGGCGACAGTGGGCGCAGCACGACGGCCTGCGACCAGAACGCGACGGCGGCCAGCTCGTCCTCCGGGCGCATCCGCTGGGCCAGCGCCGAGGCGGTGAGGACGGCGACCGCCAGCTCGTCCCCGGCGACCGACCCGGAGGCGTCCACCAGCAGCACGCACGCCCGGCCGGTGGAGCGCCAGCCGCGGGTGTGCAGGTGCTCGGCCCGCCAGTGCGGCTCGGCGCCACGCGCGGCGAGCGTCGCGTCCAGGTCGATGTCGCCGCCGGTCTCGTCGCGGCGGGTCACCACGCGGCGGGTGCCCGGACGGTCGGGGACCCCGGCGCGTGGCGTGCCCACCGGCAGCCGGCAGGCCAGCGCTCGCGCGGCGGCCCGCAACGCCGGGTCGAACGCCCGCCCCATGGCCGTCAGCAGCCGGTTGGCCGCGTCGGGGTCGCGGGCGGTGAGGTCGGCCAGTGCGTCCTCGTCGAGCTCCCCCAGCTGCGGGGAGACCTGCCGGAACTCCGGGTGGGCCCGGGCCAGCTCCTCCCGCCCGGACCGCCGCGCCATGTGCTGCTTGAGCACCTGCTCGACGTCGTCGGCGTCCTCCGCCGGGGCCGGCTGCGGGGGACGGCGTCCCGGCGGGTCCTGCAGGCTCCCGGCGCCGGGCGGGGGCGGCGGGGGTGGGGGCGGCTCGGCCGCGCCGGCGGGGTCGCCCGGTTCCTCGGGCGTCAGGCTTTTCCCAGCTCCTCACCCGCCCGGCGCCAGATGTCCGCGACGACGTCCTCCACCGGCCGGGCCGCGCCGTCGGCCAGGGTCACCTTGCCGGTGAGCGCGGCGAGGGCGGCGTCGAGTCCGGTGGTGTCCTCGACGGCCTCGTGCCCGCGGACGGTGGCCAGCTCCAGCGCGATGAGCACCGTGTCCAGGGCGCCGCGCACCGAGGAGCCGATCCGCAGCTCGGGGTGGTCGCGGGTGATCCGGACCGCCCGTACCGCCCGGGCGACCAGCTCCGCCGGCCCGCCGGTCGCGGCGGCGACGACGGCGAGCTCGGCCTCCTCGTCCTGGTAGCCCATCGCCACCCGGCAGGAGCGGTCGTACAGCGCCGGCGTCACCCGCGCGGTCCCCACCGCGTCGAACGGGTTCATGGCGGCGACCAGCCGGAACGTGGGCCGCGCGGTGACCCGGCCGAAGCGCGGCACGTGCATCTCCCGCTCCGACAGCACCCCGAGGAGCACGTTCATCGTCTCCTCGGGGACCCGGTTGAACTCCTCGACGTAGAGGATCGCGCCGTCGGTCATGGCCCGGGTGAGCGGGCCGGGCACGAAGTTCTCGGGGCGGTAGTCCTCGGTGAGCACCCGTGAGGCGTCGTGGTGGCCGACCAGCCGGGTGGGGGTGAGCTCGGCGTTGCCCTCGACCAGCACCAGTGGCACGCCGGCACCGTCGGCCAGCGAGCGCAGCAGCGTCGTCTTGCCCGTGCCCGGCGGGCCCTCCAGCAGGACGTTGCGGCCGGCCGACAGCGCGGCGGCGACGACCTCGGCCTCGCGGATGCGGGCGACCACGCGCTCGCGGGCGACCCGGACCATGCCGGTCACGTCGAGCCGCCGGGCGGTGGTGGTGCTCACGGCGTCGTGCTCCTCAGGTGGGTGGGACATGCGACCGGGGCGCCCCGCGAGGGGACGCCCCGGTCGTGGCCCCGTCCCGGTCCCCGGCCCGCTGCAGGGTCCCGCCGCGAGCTCGCGAGCGTGGGGGGCAGGGGGTCCTTCTCCGAAGGGTGGGGAGGACGGGGTCCTCTCTCAGTCGTCGTAGATGATCACGCCGCGGATGTTCTTGCCGGCCTTCATGTCCTCGTAGCCCTGGTTGACGTCGTCGAGCTTGTACCGGTTGGTGATCAGCTCGTCGAGCTTGAGCTTCCCCTCCTGGTAGAGGCGGAGCATCTTGAGGATGTCGGCGCTCGGGTTCTGGTCGCCGAACAGCGCGCCGCGGATCTCCTTGGTGAACAACGCCAGCATGCTGGGGTTGATCGGGATGCCCACGTCGGTCAGGTCGCCGAGGCCGGTGATGACGACCCGCCCGCCCTTGCCGATCGCCTCGAAGGCCTGCGCGACGTGTTCGCCCTTCAGCACCCCGACGGTGATCAGCGCCTTGTCCGCGCCCTGTCCGTTGGTGACGCTGCGCGCGAAGTCGGCGGCCTCCTCGATGCTCTCGAAGGCGTGGGTGGCGCCGACCTCCTGCGCCTTCTCCCGCTTGAAGGCGATCGGGTCGACGGCGATGACGTGGCTGGCGCCGGCGTGCGCCGCACCCTGGACGGCGTTGATGCCGATGCCGCCGATGCCCATCACGATCACCGTGTCGCCGGCCCCGACCTCGCCGGCCTGCACCGCGGTGCCCCAGCCGGTGCCCACGCCGCAGCCGGTCAGGCAGGCGACGTCGAGCGGGATGTCGTCGGGGATCTTCACCGTGGAGCGGACGTCGACGGTCGTCACCTCGGCGAAGGTGCCCAGGCCGCACATCTGGCCGACCGGCGTGCCGTCGCTGGTCTGGAAGCGGAAGCTCTCCGCGTCGTCCCAGCGGGAGCCGACCAGCAGGTTCGCGCCGGAGTCGCAGATGTACTGCTGGCCGTTGGCGCAGTAGCGGCACCGGCCGCAGCCGGGCAGGAACGAGAAGACGACGTGGTCGCCCTCCTTGAACCCCGGGGTGCCCGGGCCGACGGCGGTGACGACGCCGGAACCCTCGTGGCCGCCGAGGAACGGGTAGTGGCCGACCTGCATGTCGCCGGTGGCGATGTGGTCGTCCGAGTGACAGAGACCGGACGCCGCCAGCTTGACCTGGAGTTCGCCCTGTCGCGGGTCGTCCGCGACCAGGTCGGTGACCTCCCACTGGCCGGGAGCGGAGCGCAGGATCGCGCCGCGGGTGTTCACAGGCACAGAAGACCTCCTCGTCGCCCTCACCGCTGAGGGACGCCTGCATGCACGGGATGCATGTCCGTGACCGGAACGTTATGGCGTGGGTCACACACGTGTGAAGGCGGGTGCAACGTTGCCGCTACCCCGCCGTCCGCGGGCTGCGAGAGTGATCCCGTGTCGGGGAGCCCGGTGGTCGTCGTCGGCGCCAGTCCCGTGGGTCTGACCGCGGCCCTGTTGCTGGCCCGTCGCGGGCTGCGGGTGGTCGTGCTGGAACGGCAGGCCGCGCCCTACGGGCAGCCCCGCGCGGTGCACCTGGACGACGAGGCCCTGCGCGCGCTCGCCGACGCCGGGGTCGCCGACGGCTTCCTCGCGCTCAGCCGCCCGATGCGGGGGCTGCGGCTGCTCGACGGGCGCCACCGGGTGCTCGCCGAGTTCGCCCGCGCGTCGTCGTCCGGACCGCACGGCTGGCCGCAGGGGTCGATGTTCGCCCAGCCCGACCTCGAGGAGCTGCTGCTGGCCGCCGTCCGCCGCGAGCCGCTCGTCGAGCTGCACACCGGCTGCGAGGTCGTGGGCCTGACCCAGGACGGGGGCGTGACGCTGGACGCGCTCGACCGGGCCTCCGGCGCGCACTCCCGGCTGCGCGCTGCCGCGGTGCTCGGCTGCGACGGCGCGAACAGCACGGTGCGGTCGCTGATCGGGGCCCGCATGCGCGAGCTGGGGCGCCCCGACCGCTGGCTGGTGGCCGACCTGCGCTCGGCCGAGCCGCTGCCGCTGTGGCCCGGGGTGCACCAGGTCTGCGACCCGCACCGGGCGGCGACCGCCATGCCGGTGTCCGGGGACCGCTACCGCTTCGAGTTCCGCCTGCTGCCCGGCGAGACCCGCGACGACCTGGTGGCCCGGCTGCCCGCGCTGCTGGCCCCGTACGGCGCGGCCGACGCCGAGGTGGAGCGGGTCGCCGAGTACGTCTACCGGGCCCAGGTGGCCGACCGCTGGCGCTCGGGGCGGGTGCTGCTCGCCGGCGACGCCGCGCACCTGACCCCGCCGTTCATCGGGCAGGGGCTGGGGCTCGGGCTGCGCGACGTCCACCAGCTGGCCTGGAAGCTGGCCGCCGTCCTGGCCGGGACGGCGCCCGAGCGGCTGCTCGACACCCACCAGGCCGAGCGCGAGCCGCACGCGCGGGCGATGGTGCGGCTGGCGCTGCTGCTCGGCCGGCTGATGACCGGCGGCGGCCGCGGGGCCGCGGTGCTGCGCCGCGCGGTGCTGGCGGGGGTGGGTCGGGTGCCCGCCGTGGCCCGCTTCGCCACCGACAGCCGCACCCCGCCGCTGCACCGCGGGCCGCTGGTGGTGCGCCGCGGGCGTGCCGGACGGCGGCTGGCGGGTGCCCTGCTGCCGCGGGCCGCCGTGGCGCTCGACGGCCGGACGGTGCCGGTGGACGACGTGCTCGGGGCCGGGACGGCGCGGCTGCGACTGCTGGCCCCCGGTCGGCTGGCGGTGCGCCCTGCGGGGGACCGCGAGGTCGAGGTGGCCGACGTCGACGGCGTGCTCAGCGGGTGGCTGCGGCGGGCCGGGGCCGTCGCCGTCGTCGTCCGGCCGGACCGGATCGTGCTCTCGGCGTCCTGAGCCGCGTGGACCCCCGGGTCCCGGGTAGGGGAGGGCATGCAGATCGACAAGAACCAGATCCTCGAGCTCCTCCGCAACCAGGGCGACGACGCCAAGGCGCAGCAGGCCGACCAGGAGCTGCCCGGCACCGTCGACACCGACCAGCACGCCGGCATCCTCGAGAAGCTGGGCCTCTCGCCCATGGACCTGATCAGCAAGCTCGGCGGCGGTGGCGGCGGCGGGCTGGGCGGCCTCCTCGGCGGCCGCTGAGCCGACGCTCTGTGCACTCGTCGTGGTCTCCGACCCCGTCGAGACCACGACGAGTGCACACCCGGCGAACGAGGGACGCCGCCGCGCGGAGCTGCTCGCCGACCCGGAGGACTGATCGCGCGGCGTGTGCACGTACCGCGCATGAGGCCGACCGGGGACCGCGCTGTGTGCACGAACCGCGGCGCGGCATGCTGCCCGGGTGAGCTACGACGTCGCCGCCGTCCGCGCCTGCTTCCCCGCCCTGCGCGCCGGGGCCGTCCACTTCGACGGCCCGGGCGGCTCCCAGGTGCCCGAGTCGGTGGCCGCCGCGGTGGCGGCCACCCTCACCTCGCCGATCGCCAACCGCGGGCGGGTCACCCAGGCCGAGCGCAACGCCGACGACGTCGTCCTGGCCGCGCGGCAGGCGGTCGCCGACCTCGTCGCCGGCGACCCCGGCGGGGTGGTGTTCGGCCGCAGCGCGACCCAGCTGACCTACGACCTCTCCCGCGCGCTGTCCGCGGGGTGGGGTCCGGGCGACGAGGTCGTGGTGACCCGGCTGGACCACGACGCCAACGTGCGCCCGTGGGTGCAGGCCGCGCAGGCACGCGGGGCCACCGTGCGCTGGGCGGAGTTCGACCCGGCCACCGGCGAGCTCGCTCCCGAGGCGGTCGGGCGGGTCCTCTCCGACCGCACCCGGCTGGTCGCCGTCACCGGCGCGTCCAACCTCATCGGCACCCGGCCGGACGTCGCGGCGATCAGCGCGCTCGCCCGCGGCGCCGGCGCCCTCACGTACGTCGACGGCGTGCACCTCACCGCGCACGTCGCCGTCGACGTCGCCGCGCTCGGCGCCGACCTCTACACCTGCTCGCCGTACAAGTTCCTCGGCCCGCACCTGGGCTGCGTCGTCGCGGACCCCGGCCTGCTGAGGGCGCTGTACCCCGACAAGCTGCTGCCCTCCACCGACGCCGTCCCCGAGCGGTTCGAGCTGGGCACGCTGCCCTACGAGCTGCTGGCCGGCACCACCGCGGCGGTGGACTTCCTCGCCGGCCTGGGTGGGCCGGAGGGGGACCGCCGGGCGCGGCTGGAGGCCGGCATGGCGGCGCTCGAGGAGCACGAGGACCGGCTGCGGGAGCGCATCGAGGACGGCGTCCGCGCGTTGCCCGGCGTCACCGTGTGGTCCCGGGCAGCCCGCCGCACGCCCACCCTGCTGCTCACGTTCGACGGGCGGGACGCCGCCGACGCGTACCGGTTCCTCGCCGAGCGCGGGGTCAACGCGCCCGCCGGGTCGTTCTACGCGATCGAGGCCTCCCGCCACCTCGGCCTCGGTGACACCGGCGGCCTGCGGGTGGGGCTCGCGCCCTACAACCACGACGAGGACGTCGACCGGCTGCTGACCGGCCTGCGCGAGTGGCTCGCCTGACGCCATTCGATGGCGCGCAACCGGACCGTGTGACAGCGGTCACCGGCGGGTTAGTCTGACCGCACCGCCGAGAGCCCGGAGGTCCTCGTGCCCGCTGCCGTGCGCACCCCGAGCGGGGCGACGACCACCGCCGCCGCCCCGGCCGGGTTCGCGTCCCCCGGCGGTGTCGCGGTGCACCCGGCCCCGGCCGTCGCCGCGTTCACCAAGTACCTGGTGCCCGAGGTCGTCTTCGGCTGGGGCGCGCTGTCCGAGGCCGGCTGGGCCGCCCGGCGGCTCGGGGCGCAGCGGCCGTTCGTGGTCACCGACGCCGGGCTGGTGCAGGCCGGCTGGTGGGCCGAGCTCGCCGGCCACCTCGCCGAGGCCGGGCTGCGCGCGACGGTCTGGCAGGAGCTCACCCCGAACCCCAAGGACCACGAGGTCGCCGCGGGGGCGCAGCGCTACCTGGAGAGCGGGTGCGACGTCATCGTCGGCCTCGGCGGCGGCTCGGTCATCGACGCGGCCAAGGCGATCGCGGTCGTGGCGAGCAACGGCGGGCAGATCCTCGACTACGAGGGCGTCGACAAGGTCACCGCGGCGATCCCGCCGACCGTGATGTGCCCCAGCACTGCCGGCACCGGCGCCGACGTCTCGCAGTTCGCCGTCATCACCGACACCACCCGCCGGCTCAAGGCCACCCTGATCGGCCGGGCGCTGGTCCCCGACATCTCGATCACCGACCCGCGGCTGCTCACCACGATGCCCGACGACCTCGCCGCCGCGACGGGCCTGGACGCGCTGACCCACGGCATCGAGGCGTTCGTCTCCCGGGCGTCCGGCCCGCTCACCGACGTGCACGCGCTGCACGCCATCGAGCTGATCTGCGGCTCGCTGCGCGGCACCCTCGACCGGCCGGAGGACCCCGCCGCGCGCACCGCGATGGCCCAGGCCAGCCTCGAGGCGGGGCTGGCCTTCACCAACGCGATCCTCGGCGCCACCCACGCCATGAGCCACCAGGTCGGCGGGCTGCTCGACCTGCCGCACGGCGTGGTCAACGGCGTCCTGCTGCCGCACGTCATCCGGTTCAACGCGCGCAGTGCGCCGGACCGGTTCACCCCCGTGGCGCGGGCCATGGGCATCGACGTCACGGGGCTCCCGGCCGACGTCGCCGCCGAGGAGGCCGCCGAGGCCGTCGGCCGGCTGGCGGCGGACCTGGGCTGCCCGCGCGGACTGGCCGAGCTCGGCGTGCGCGAGGCCGACATCGAGACCCTCGCCACGACCACCCTCGGCGACGCGTGCCTGTCGACCAACCCCCGCGACGCCGACTCCGCCGACATCGCCGCGCTGTTCCGAGCGGCCCTGTGACCCGCCGCTGATGCGCGCACCCGGCATCTCCGAGCTCACGGGGCTGCGCTCGTCCAAGCCGAGCTGGTACGCCGAGTACCGGCAGACCGTCGACGACCTCGACCGCGCGCTGGGCTCGCTGGAGCACATCGCCGGCGTCCTCTCGGCCACGGGGCAGGGCGCCCACGCGTTGTGCCGGGCCGTCGTCGACGCCACCGCCGAGCACCTCGGCGAGCCGTGGGCGGTGCTGGCGCTGTCCGGGACGGCGCTGCCGCTGGCCCGTCCGCGGATGCTCGGTCGCGGCCCGTCGGGGGTCGGGGTGGGCCACCTGGCGCTGCTGCCCGAGGTGGTCCGCCGTCCGGTGCTCGAGGCGCTGGCCGCCGACGCCGTCGAGCCGTGGCAGACCGCGGACGGCGCGGTCGTCGTCCCCCTCGTCGTCGACGGCGAGCCGGTCGGCGCGCTGGTCGCCTGCGGCGGGCCCCGGCGGACGGCGACCGCCGCGGACCTGGCCATCCTGCGGATCGTGGCCAACCAGTCGGCGGTCGCGCTGCTCTCGGACCACCTGCTGGCGCGGTCGGAGGGGCTGCGCCGGCAGACCGAGGAGCTCTACGCGCAGGCCGAGCAGCGGGCCCGCGACCTCGCCGACCGGCACGAGCAGCTGGCCGACGCCGAGCGCCGGCTGGACGTCGCCGCGCAGCGGGAGGCGGTGGACGCCGAGCGGCACCGGATCGCCCGCGAGCTGCACGACAGCGTGGCCCAGCACGTGCTCTCGGCGGGGATGACCATCGAGTGGTGCCGGCCGGAGGTGGCCCACCACAGCGAGGTCTACGAGCGGCTCGGACACGCCAAGGCGCTGACCCGCGAGGCGGTGGAGCGGCTGCGCGGCGCCATCCACGCGCTCTCCTCCCACGAGCACGGGGACGACGACGGGCTGCCCGCGCTGCTGGGCCGGCTCTCCGACGTCGCGCCGGTGCCGGGCCTGGCCGTCGCCGTCCGGGTGGAGGGGCGCCCGCGCGAGCTGCCCGCGGAGGTCGAGCACTCGCTGTTCCGGATCGCCTCGGAGTGCCTGTTCAACACCGCCCGGCACGCGCAGGCCACCCGGAGCACCGTGCGGCTGGCCTACCGGCCCGGCGAGCTGCGGCTCTCGGTCGCCGACGACGGCCGCGGCGACCCCGACGTGCTGCGCCGGGCGCTGCGGGCCTCGGGACGCCGGGACGACGGGTACCACCGCGGGCTGGGCAACATCGCCTCCCGCTGCCGCGAGATGGGGGCGACCGTGCGGATCACGCGGGCCCGGATGGGCGGGGTGCGGGTGGAGGTCCGGATGCCGTGGGACGCCGTCGATGGCTGAGCGCGCCGAGGAGAGCATCCGGCTGGTCATCGTCGACGACCACGCGATCGTCCGGCAGGGGCTGCGCTCGATCCTGGAGCGCGAGCCCGACATCGAGGTGGTCGGCGAGGCGGCGTCGGCCGGCGAGGCGCTGGACCTGGTGGCCGCCAGCCGCCCGCACATCGTGCTGCTCGACCTGAAGCTGTCGGCCGGCTCCGACGTCGCCGGCCTGGCCCTGTGCGGGCAGCTCACCGCCGCGACCCCGGCCCCCGGCGTCCTGGTGGTGACGACCTTCCTCGACCAGCAGCTGGTGCTCGAGGCGATCCAGCGCGGCGCCCGCGGCTACGTCCTCAAGGACGTCGACGCGGTCGCGCTGGTCGCGGCGATCCGGGCGGTGCGCCGCGGGGAGAGCGCCTTCGACAGCCACAGCGCGACGATGGTGGTGCGCTCGCTGGCCGCCCCCGCGCCGTCCCCCGTGGCCCCCGCCGGTCCGGACCTCACCGCGCGCGAGCGCGAGGTTCTCACCCTGCTGGCGCGCGGGCTGTCCAACGAGGCGATCGGCAGGGAGCTCTACATCTCGGCGACGACGGCGAAGTTCCACGTCGGCAACGTGATGCGCAAGCTCGCGGTGTCCCGCCGCGCGGAGGCGGTGTACGCGGGCTCCAAGCTCGGGCTCATCTGACCCGACACGCGCGGCACGCCGGGCGGCCGCCGCACGGCCCGTGACGGCCGCGCCGGGGGCCGCGCCGGACCCGTTGACCGGTGGAACTCCGCCCCTAGGTTTGCCCGGCATGACGACGACTGCAGCGGGCTCCGGGCAGGTCACCCTCGGCGACCG
>DATIMX010000101.1:0-16496 GCA_035474935.1 Geodermatophilus sp.
ACGAAGAACGGCATCCGCCAGGCGCCGTCGCCCATGCCCAGGGAGGCGCCCCACCCGATGAGGATCGGCGTGAGGATGATGCCCACGGTGAGGCCGATGGACAGGCCGGTGATCACGATGCCCAGGCCGAGCGTGCGCTGCGCTGCCGGGGTGTGCGTCATGATCAGGGTCCGGTCGTTGGAGTAGAAGACGCCCTCGCCGAGCCCCGTGAGCACGCGGGCCGCGACGAAGGCCACCAACCCGGTCATCAGACCCGAGACGACGGTCAGGACGCCGGCCGCCAGCAGCGAGACGATGATCATCTCCCGGTGCCCGAAGCGGTCGCCGAGCCGCCCACCCGGGTACTGGGTGAGCATGTAGCCCAGGAAGAACATCGAGCCGACCAGGCCGCCCACCGTCGCCGGGTTGGACGCGTCCCCGATGAAGCCCGCCTCGTTCTGGATCATCCAGGCGATGACCGGGCCGGTGACCGTCCGGTCCGCGTAGCTGACCACCCAGCCGAGCAGCAGCACCGCCCACAGGGCCCGGTAGGGCGGGACCGGCCGGCCGTCGCGGCCGGCGCCGAGCAGCTGCTCGTTGCCTGCGGTGTCGCTCTCGTGGCTCCCTGCCGCCATCTGCCGCTCCCTTCCGCGCGAGGGCGTGGTCGCCGATCGACGACCGATGCAGGGAAGAGTGACGCAGGACACGGCCGCGGGCGTACGGGACTTCCGTGTGGCGGAAGGCGGATTCAGCCGCGGGTCCCGCCCGGGCGCCGACGGCGCGCGAGGGCGGTGGCGACTACGTGCGGCGGGCCCACACCGAGGCGCCCTGCCAGTCGATGGCCACGACCGCCTCGTCGCCGACGACCCACGCGTCGTGTCCGGGTGGCAACGACGTCACGTCACCGGGCCCGGCCTCGATCTCGGTCCCGTCCGCCATGCGCACGTGGACCCGGCCGGACACCTGGTACTGCTGGTGCGGCGCCTCGCAGAGCTCCGTGCCGGCCACCGGCTTGACGTCCGCGGACCACCGCCACCCCGGCTGGAGGGTCATCCTGCCGACCTGGGCACCCCCGGACAGGTTCACCAGTTCGAGCCGCCAGTTGTCCCCCTCACGGACCTCGTCCGGCTTGTCGAAGGTGGCGCGCTCCAGGGGCTGGGTCTCCATGGCTCCCCCTCTCGATCCCGTGCATCCGATGAGGCCAGTTGTCCTCACCGTCCGGCCGGTGGTCAACGGGGAACACGCTGTTCTGCTACTCCCCGGACGGTCGTGGCGACCGTCGTCGACGTCCGCGGCCACGGTCGCTGCGGGCCGTCATCGACCGGGCCGACAGGTCTAGGCGGCCCGGCGCTTCCGGTGTCCCATGGCCCCATGCCTCCCGAACGCGTGGCCGTCGGGACCGGCCCGGTCAGGCCCGAGGACGTGGTCCGCGTCGCCCGGGACGGGTGCGGGGTCCGCCTGACCGCCGAGGCCCTCGCGGAGATCGCCCGGAGCCGCTCCGTCGTCGACGCCCTGGCCGGGGACGACCGGCCGCACTACGGCGTGTCCACCGGTTTCGGGGCGCTGGCCACCCTGCACATCCCGGTCGGGCAGCGCGGCTGGTTGCAGCGCAGCCTGATCCGTTCCCACGCCGCGGGCTCCGGCCCCGAGGTCGAACGCGAGGTCGTCCGGGCCCTCATGCTGCTGCGGCTGTCCACCCTCGCGACCGGCCGCACCGGCGTCCGGCCGGAGACCGCGCAGGCCTACGCGGCCGTGCTCGATGCCGGACTCGTGCCGGTCGTGCACGAGTACGGCTCGCTCGGGTGCTCCGGCGACCTGGCCCCGCTGGCCTCGGTCGCGCTCGCCCTCACGGGGGAAGGACGGGTCCGGGACGGCGCCGGTGAGCTCCGCCCGGCCGCGGAGGCCCTGCGGGAGCACGGCATCGAGCCCGTGGAGTTGGCCGAGAAGGAGGGGCTCGCGCTGGTGAACGGGACCGACGGCATGCTCGGCATGCTGGTCCTGGCCCTGGCCGACCTGCGCCGCCTGCTGACGACGGCCGACGTCGCCGCGGCCATGAGCGTCGAGGCCCTGCTCGGCACCGACGCCGTGTTCGCCGCGGACCTCCAGGCGCTGCGCCCGCACCCGGGGCAGGCGGTCTCGGCCGCCAACCTGCGCATGCTCCTGAGCGGCAGCGGCGTGATGGCCAGTCACCGCGGGCCCGAGTGCACGCGGGTGCAGGACGCCTACTCGCTGCGCTGCGCACCACAGGTGCACGGCGCGGCCCGCGACACGATCGCCCACGCCGCCGCGGTCGCCGGCCGCGAGCTCGCCGCGGCCATCGACAACCCGGTCATCACCCCTGACGGCCGCGTGGAGTCCAACGGCAACTTCCACGGCGCGCCGGTCGGCTACGTCCTGGACTTCCTCGCGATCGCGGCCGCCGACGTCGCCGGGATGAGCGAGCGACGCACCGACCGGTTCCTCGACGTGGCCCGCAGCAACGGACTGCCGGCGTTCCTCGCCGACGCTCCCGGGCTCGACTCCGGGCACATGATCGCCCAGTACACCGCGGCCGGGATCGTCAGCGAGCTCAAGCGGCTCGCCGTCCCGGCCAGCGTCGACACCATCCCCTCCTCGGCGATGCAGGAGGACCACGTCTCCATGGGCTGGGCCGCCGCCCGCAAGCTGCGGCGCGCGATCGACGGCCTCACCCGCGTCCTCGCCATCGAGATCCTGACCGCGGCCCGTGCCCTCGACCTGAGGGCCCCGCTGCGACCGGCCCGGGCCACGGCCGCGGTGCGCGACGCCGTCCGCGCGGCCGGCGTCGGCGGGCCCGGCCCGGACCGGTACCTGGCCCCGGAGATCGAGGCCGTCGTCCGCCTGGTGGCCGACGGAGCCCTGCTCCGGGTCACCGACCTCCCCCTGAGCTGACCCCGCGAGACGAGGAGAGCCACCCATGGACGGAGCACGACCCGTACGGGCCCCCCGCGGCACCACCCTCACGGCCCGGAGCTGGCAGACGGAGGCGCCGCTGCGGATGCTGCAGAACAACCTCGACCCCGACGTCGCCGAACGGCCCGACGACCTGGTGGTCTACGGCGGCACCGGTCGTGCCGCCCGCGACTGGCGCAGCGTCGACGCCATGGTGCGCACGCTGACGACCCTCGCCGACGACGAGACGATGCTGGTGCAGTCCGGTCGGCCGGTCGGCGTCCTGCAGACGCACGAGTGGGCGCCGCGGGTGCTGATCGCCAACTCCAACCTGGTGGGCGACTGGGCCACCTGGCCGGAGTTCCGCCGCCTCGAGCAGCTCGGCCTGACCATGTACGGCCAGATGACCGCCGGCTCGTGGATCTACATCGGGACCCAGGGGATCCTCCAGGGCACCTACGAGACGTTCGCCGCCGTGGCGGCCAGGCGGTTCGGGGGAACCCTCTCCGGCACGCTCACCCTGACCGCCGGCTGCGGCGGCATGGGCGGTGCCCAGCCGCTCGCCGTGACGCTCAACGGCGGGGTGTGCCTCATCGTCGACGTCGACGGGAGCCGGCTGCGCCGCCGGGTCGCCCAGCGCTACCTCGACGAGGTGGCCGACGACCTCGACGACGCCGTCGAACGCTGCCTCGCCGCCAAGCGGGACCGGCGCGCGCTGTCCGTCGGCCTCCGGGGCAACGCGGCCACGGTGGTCCCCGAGCTCCTGCGCCGGGGCGTCGAGGTCGACGTCGTCACCGACCAGACCTCCGCGCACGACCCGCTCAGCTACCTCCCGGAGGGGGTCGACCCCGACGACTGGCACGACCTCGCCCGGGCCAAGCCCGAGGAGTTCACCGACCGCGCCCGCGCGTCGATGGCCCGGCACGTCGAGGCGATGGTCGGGTTCCTCGACGCCGGGGCCGAGGTCTTCGACTACGGCAACTCCATCCGGGACGAGGCCCGCCAGGGCGGCTTCGCCCGGGCGTTCGCCTTCCCGGGCTTCGTGCCCGCCTACATCCGGCCGCTGTTCTGCGCGGGCAAGGGTCCCTTCCGCTGGGCCGCCCTATCCGGGGACCCGGCCGACATCGCCACGACCGACCGCGCCGTCCTCGACCTGTTCCCGGACGACGACCACCTGCAGCGCTGGATCCGGGCCGCGCAGGACAAGGTCGCCTTCCAGGGGCTGCCGGCCCGGATCTGCTGGCTCGGCTACGGCGAGCGCGACGTCGCCGGTCTCCGCTTCAACGAGCTGGTCGCCTCCGGGGAGATCACCGCACCGATCGTCATCGGCCGCGACCACCTCGACTCCGGGTCCGTCGCCTCCCCCTACCGGGAGACGGAGGCCATGGCCGACGGATCGGACGCCATCGCCGACTGGCCGCTGCTCAACGCGCTGGTCAACACCGCCTCGGGCGCCACGTGGGTGTCGATCCACCACGGCGGCGGCGTGGGCATCGGCCGGTCCATCCACGCCGGGCAGGTCAGCGTCGCCGACGGCACCGAGCTGGCCGCCCGGAAACTGGCGCGGGTGCTGCGCAACGACCCGGGCACCGGCGTGCTGCGGCACGTCGACGCGGGCTACGACCTGGCCGCCGACGTCGCGGCCGAGCGCGGGATCCGGGTCCCGATGACGGAGGGCTGACGGTGGACTCGTTCGGGTCCATGTGGGCCGATCTGGCGCCGGTCGGCCAGGACCCGTCCACCGGCGGCTACCGCCGCTCCGCCTGGACGGCGGCCGACGCCACCCTGCGCGAGTGGTTCACCGCCGAGGCCGGCCGGCGGGGGCTCGACGTCACGACCGACCGGGCCGGCAACCTCTGGGCCTGGACGGCGGACCCCGACGCCGGCCAGCCCGGGCTCGTCCTCGGCAGCCACCTCGACTCCGTGCCGGACGGCGGCGCGTTCGACGGCCCGCTCGGCATCGTGTCGGCCCTCGCGGCGCTGGACCGGCTCGACCGCGCCGCGTTCCGGCGGCCGGTCGGCGTCGCCTGCTTCGCCGACGAGGAGGGTGCCCGCTTCGGCGTGGCCTGTGCCGGGTCCCGGCTGGTCACCGGCGTCCTCGACCCCGACCGGGCTCGCGGGCTGACCGACGACGACGGCACGACGATGGCGGAGGCCATGACCCGCGCCGGGCTGGATCCGGCCGTGGTCGGCCGGGACGACGAGGCCCTCCGGCGGATCGGCACGTTCGTCGAACTGCACGTGGAGCAGGGCCGCGCGCTGGTCGACCGGTCGTCGGCCGTCGGCGTCGCCTCGTCGATCCGGCCGCACGGCCGGTGGCGGCTGGACCTGCGCGGCCGGGCCGACCACGCGGGCACCACGAGGCTGGCCGACCGGCAGGATCCGATGCTGGCGCTGGCGGCGGCCGTCCTCGGAGCACGGGAGGCGGCCGGCCGCCACGGCGCCCTGGCCACCGTCGGCAAGGTGCGGGTGCGACCCAACGGGGCCAACGCGATCCCGTCGGAGGTCACCGCCTGGTTGGACGCCCGGGGGCCCGACGAGGCCGGCGTGCGGCAGGTGGTCGCCGCGGTGGGGACGGCGGCGGGCGCGGATCCCGTCGAGGAGTCCTGGACCCCCGGCACCTCGTTCACCCCCTCGCTGCGCGACCGGCTGGCCGGCCTCCTCGGCGGCGACGGCACCCCCGCGCCGGTCCTGGCCACGGGCGCGGGTCACGACGCGGGCATCCTGGCGGCGGCCGGCATCCCGACCGCCATGCTGTTCGTCCGCAACCCGACCGGCGTCTCCCACTCCCCCGCCGAACACGCAGAGCCCGACGACTGCGCGGCCGGCGTGGCCGCACTGGCCCGGGTGGTCGAGGAGCTCGCGTGCTGACCTTCTGGTGCGAGCACGCCTGGCTCGGCAGCGGCCCGGCGGCCGGGGTGCGGGTGGCCCTCGACGAGGGGCGGATCACCGCCGTCGAGGTGGCCGCGCCCGCGGCCGGGGACCAGCGGCTGGCCGGCCTCGTCCTGCCCGGTCTGGCGAACGCGCACTCGCACGCCTTCCACCGAGCCCTGCGCGGACGCACCCACGACCGGGCCGGCACGTTCTGGACCTGGCGGGAGCGCATGTACCGCCTGGCCGCGCGGCTCGACCCCGACCGTTCCCTCGCCCTGGCCCGCGCCGCCTACGCCGAGATGGCGCTCGCCGGGATCACCTGCGTCGGCGAGTTCCACTACCTGCACCACCCGCCCGGCGGCGGTCGGTACGCCGATCCGAACGCCATGGCGGAGGGGCTGGTCCAGGCGGCAGCCGACGCCGGCATCCGGCTGACCCTGCTCGACGCCTGCTACCTCGCCGGCGGGCTCGACGGAGGCGGGCACCTGCCCCTGGACGAGGTCCAGGTCCGGTTCTCCGACGGGGATGCCGACGCCTGGGCCGCACGGACGGAGCTGCTCCCGGAGCGGGACGGCGTCCGGGTCGGAGCCGCCGTGCACTCCGTGCGGGCCGTGCCGGCGGCGGACCTGAGCACCGTCGCGCACGCCTCCGGCGGGCGCCCCCTGCACGTGCACCTCTCCGAGCAGCCCGCGGAGAACGAGGCCTGCCTCGCCCACTACGGCACGACGCCCACCGGGCTGCTGCACGAGCACGGGGTCCTCGGTCCCTCGACCACCGCCGTGCACGCCGTCCACCTCACCCCGGACGACGTCGCGACGCTCGGGGGCACCGGGACGGGGGTCTGCGCCTGCCCGAGCACCGAGGCCGACCTCGCCGACGGGATGGCCCCGCTCCTGGGGCTCCGGGACGCCGGCTCGCCGCTCAGCCTGGGCAGCGACCAGCACGTCACCACCGACCTGCTGGCCGAGGCCCAGCTGCTCGAGGCCCACGAGCGGCTGCGCACCCGCGAACGTGGCCGCTTCGCCCCGGCCGCGCTCGTCGCCGCGCTCACCCTCGACGGGCACCGCGCCCTGGGCTGGCCCGATGCCGGTCGCATCGTCCCGGGCCAGCGGGCCGACCTGGTGGCCGTCCGGCTGGACAGCCCGCGGACGGCCGGGTGCACACCGGCCCAGCTGCCGATGGTGGCGGCCGCCACGGACGTGCACACCGTGGTCGTCGACGGCCGGGTCGTCGTCGCCGAGGGCAGGCACGTGCTGGGCGACGTCGGCCGCCTGCTCGCGGCGGCCATCGACCCGCTCTGGGACGACCGGTGAGCGAGCCGGCGAGCTCGACCAGGAACAGCGCGGCCCTGAGAACGAGGCCGACGAGCGCCGACGAGGAGCCCGGGTGAGCACGCTGGTCACCGGCATCGCCGAACTGGTCACCAACGACCCGTCCCGAGGAACGGGCCGGCTGGGCCTGGTCACCGACGCGGCCGTCATCGTGGACGACGGCACCGTCGCCTGGACCGGGTCGCGGCGTCGCGCCCCGGCCGCCGATGCGTCGATCGACGTCGGTGGCCGGGCGGTCGTCCCGGGCTTCGTCGACAGCCACACCCACCTGGTCTTCGCCGGCGACCGGGCCGCGGAGTTCGAGGCCCGGATGTCCGGCGCGCGCTACGACGGCGGGGGCATCGCGGCCACCGTCGCCGCGACCCGCGCCGCCTCCGACGACACCCTCCGCAGTCGGCTGCGCGGTCTGGTGGCGGAGATGCGTCGCCAGGGCACCACGACCGCGGAGGTCAAGAGCGGCTACGGGCTGACCGTCGAGGACGAGGCGCGCTGCCTGCGGCTGGCTGCGGAGGTCACGGCCGAGACCACGTTCCTGGGCGCGCACGTGGTGCCGGCCGAGTACGCCGGCCGCCACGAGGACTACGTCGCCCTGGTCACCGGTCCGATGCTCGCGGCGTGCGCCCCGTTCGCCCGGTGGATCGACGTCTTCTGCGAGCCCGCCTCGGCGCACGCCTTCGACGGCGACGCGGCGCGCGTCGTGCTGGAGGCCGGCCTCGCCCGAGGCCTGCAGCCGCGGGTGCACGCCAACCAGCTCTCGGCCGGCCCCGGTGTGCGGCTCGCGGTGGAGCTCGGCGCGGCCAGCGTCGACCACTGCACCCACCTGAGCGACGCCGACGTCGATACCCTCGCCGACGGCAGCACGGTCGCGACCCTGCTGCCCGGCGTCGAGTTCGCCACCCGGTCGCCCTATCCCGACGCCCGGCGGCTGTTGTCGGCGGGGGTCACGGTGGCCCTGGCCACCGACTGCAACCCGGGCAGCAGCTTCACGTCGTCGATGCCGTTCTGCATCGCGCTCGCCGTCCGCGAGATGGGGATGACCCCGGTCGAGGCGCTGTGGGCGGCGACCGCCGGCGGCGCGGCGGCGTTGCGGCGGCCGGACGTCGGGCACCTCGGTCCCGGTGCGCGGGCCGACCTGGCCGTCCTCGACGCGCCGTCCCACCGGTACCTGGCCTACCGCCCCGGCGTGCCCCTCGCCCGGGCACTCGCACCGGACGACGGCCGCCCGCCGACCGGCTCCTGAGGCCCGACCGCCGGCCGCTGGGCCCCGTGGGCACCAGGCACGGCGGTCGGGGTCGCGTCCCGGCGGCGGATCAGAGCCGGTACACCCGCCGGGCGTTCTCGTGGCCGATGAGGTGCAGGACCCGCTCGGCGTCGGAAGGCGCCCACTCCCCGTCCTGCACCCACTGCCCGACGACCCGGCTGATGCCCCGTCGCCACAGCAGCGCACCGAGCAGGTGCAGCTCGCTGGGCCCCCAGGCGTCCGACGAGTACAGCTGCTTGGTGAAGGGCGCGACCTCGAGCGACTCGGCGACGATCTGCGCGCTCTGGCTGCCGGAGTAGAACAGGCCGAGGCCGACGTCGAAGTAGACGTTGTCGAACACCTGGGCCAGGTAGCCCGCCTCGCGGTGGTACGGGTAGTTGTGCAGCAGCATCACCGGGACGCCGGTCGGCTCCACCCGGCGCAGCCACGGCATGAGCAGCAGCGGATTGGCCCGGTGCAGGTCCAGGTCGGGGTCGCCGTACCCGCTGTGCAGCTGCAGGGGCAGGCCGCGGTCGACACCGCACCACAGGAGGTGGCGCAGGAGCACCGGGTCCTCGATCCGGACCCGGCCGGACGCGGAGCGGAGGAGGCGGTCGACGGCCTGGGCGACCTCGGCGTCGCCGGGGCGTGCCGGGTCGACGTCGAAGCCGGCGCGGTAGGCGATGATGCTCTTGGTGCCGACCGCCGCGCGGGTGGCCTCCTGCAGCACGGCGGGGTACTCCGCGACGAAGGCGCGGCCCGAGTCCACCTCCCCGAGCAGCCCCTCGGCCACGGTCTCGAGCCGGACGACCTCGTGCGCGGCCGCGCCGGCCGCCTCGGCGTGCTCCGCGGGCGTCAGGACGGCGTCCCCGAGGTACCCGGTCTCGACGAGGTAGGTGTGGGTGCCGGCCGCGCCGAGGAGTCGCCGGTTGACCTCGTCCTCCCCCAGCTCGCACCGGCGCGCCCAGTACTCCTCCGCGGGCGCGTGCGGCTGCAGGCCGATCACCGGGGCGCACCAGCGGCGGATGGCGAAGCCGACCTGCGAGTCGAACGCGGTCCCCGCCGAGTGCGGTCCCGGCCCCTCGGTGATCATCGACTCGAACGTCGGCCGGTCGACCGCCGCCCGCAAGGCGCCGTGCACGTGGTGGTCGACCAGAGGGAGGTCGGCCACCACCTCATCCAGCGGCCCGGGCTGTGCGCGGTGCTCCATGCTCACCATCCTGCGTAGGGCGCGACCTGGGCGTCGCTGACCTGGCCGGCGGCCGCGTCCTCGATGCCCTGCGCCAGCAGCTCCACGGCGCGGTCCACCTCGTCGTCGGTGATCACCAGCGGCGGCGTGACCTCGAGGACGTTGCCGCCGACGTAGAAGACGACGCCGCCGAGCTCCCACACCCGGTAGACGGTCCTGGCCGCGAGCGCGGCGTCGCGGCCGCAGCTCGCCCGGTCGGTCACGAGGTCCACGCCGATGGCCAGACCGCGCCCCCGCACGTCCCCCACGACGTCGAGGTGCGCGGTGGCCTCCCGCAGGCCCCGCCGGAGCCGCTCGCCGGCCTGCGCGGCCCGCTCCACCAGCCCCTCCGCCCGGTACGTGGCGAGGACCGCCCGGGCGACGGCGGTGCTGTAGGGGTTGCCCGCCTGGGTCAGCAGCGCGGAGGCACCGGGCTCGTCGAGCACCGGAGCCGGGCCGATCGCCGCCGAGATGGGCACACCGGCGCCGAGCGACTTGCCGAAGGTGACGACGTCGGGGGTGATCCCGTCGTGCTCGAACGCGTGCCACGTCCCGGGCCGGCCGAGGCCGACCTTGACCTCGTCGCAGATCAGCAGCGTGCCCGCCGCGGCGCACCGGGCGGCGACCTCGGCGAGGAAGCCGTCGGGCGGGACGACCAGGCCACCGTCGGACAGGATCGGCTCGACCACCAGGCAGGCGACGTCCCGGCCGGCCAGTGCCTCGTCGAGGGCGGCGAGGACCTGGCCGTGGCGCTCGGGCTCCCGGTACGGGTCCGGGTAGGGCGTGAAGCGGACCTGCTCGTCCGCGGCGACGCTGCCGGCCTCGACGTGCACGCCCGACGCCTTCATCGCCACGCCGATGCCGCCGTGGTAGCTGTGCTCGAACGCGAGCACCGTGGGGCGGCCGGTGGCGTGGACGGCGCTCCGGATGGCCACGTCGTTGGCGTCCGACCCCGCGTGGCCGAGGTACACCCGCCGGTCCCCGGTGCCGGGGGTGAGCTCGAGCAGCTCCTCGGCCAGCGCGACGGCGTCCTCGTGGACGGCGCTGAGTGCGCCGGCCCCGGGCGGCGCCGCCGCCACCCGGAGCAGGGCGTCCCGCACCGCGGGGTGGCCGTGCCCGAGACCGCACGCGGTCCAGGTCGCCGACAGGTCGAGCAGCCGGCGTCCGCCGGCCTCGACCAGCCAGGAGCCCTGCCCCGACTCGAGGGCCAGCGGGAAGAAGCGCAGCTTCTCGACCCCGGCGACGACCCGGTCGCGGTCGTACAGACGCTGTGCGCGCTCGTGCATCAGCGGGCCTCGGTGTCCGCGAAGGTGGCGTCCCTGTCGACGTCGTCGAGCTCCCGGGTCAGCGAGGCGCCGATCCGCTGGGCGAGGCCGCCGGCGAGGACGGCGACCAGGAGGCCGAGCACGACCCAGCCGATGGCCACGAAGGCCGGCGACAGGCCGCTCGCGTCCTTCACGCTGTAGACGATGACGACCACGATGAACAGGCCGCCCAGGGCCGGGAGCACGAGCTCGGCGGGGTGGAGCCTGACCTGACCGCTGCGCCACGCGGCGAACACCGCCACCTCGACCAGCAGGTAGGCGAACAGCAGGCAGGTCGCCCCCACGACGGCGAAGAAGAAGTACGCGTCGATGGCGGCGTCCCCGGTGCCCATGACCGGCCAGCCGGTCAGCCAGGTGACCAGGTTGACGACGATGCCGGCACCGGCCATGGCCAGGACGGCGTTGCGCGGGATCCGGTGCGTCGGGTCGATCCGGGCGAACTGGCGGGGACCGAAGCCGTCGCGCGCCAGCGCCATCGCCAGCCGCGCCGAGGCCATCACCGACGAGAGGTTCGAGGCGAACGCGGACAGCACCGCCGTCACCAGGAGCAGCAGGGCGAACCAGTGACCGACGAAGCCCTCGCCCAGGTCGCCGAGGGTGTTCCCGGAGCCCTGGAAGGCGGCCAGGCCCTCCTCGTCGGTGCCGAAGCCGATCGTCTGGGCGAACATGACGACGACGAACAGCACGCCGGTGAGCAGGACCGAGCCGAAGAGCGCGCGCGGGATGTTGCGGCGGGGGTCGTCGGTCTCCTCGCCCAGCGCGGCACAGGCCTCGAAGCCGGCCCAGGAGAGGAACGCGGCGACGACCGCGGCGAGCACGGCGCCGAGGCCGATGCCGTCCGGCGTGAACGTGGAGAGGTCGACGCCGGTCGACGCCGCGCCGCCCTGGCCGAAGACCGCGATGACCAGGACCAGCATGGCGGCGATGCCCACGCCCTCGATGGCGAGCAGGGAGCGCGACACCGTCGTGGTGTCGCGGGTGTTCATGTAGCCGGTGACGAGCAGGCAGAGCACGGCCGCGATGCCGTAGCCGAGGCTGGTGCCCTCACCGGTGAGCGACGCGAGCAGCGCGTTGAGGAACGCCCCGAAGACCGCTGCGGTGCAGATCGTGAAGAAGAGGTACGTGCCGAAGAGCGCGAAGCCGGCGACGAACCCGGCCCGCGGCCCGAGCGTCGCACCCACCAGCGCGTAGGCGCTGCCGGCGTGGTTGTACCGCTGGGTCAGCCGGATGAACCCGTAGGCGACCAGCGCGACGCCGATGAAGCCCAGGAGGAACACGAGCGGGACGGCCTTGCCGACCGTGCCGATGATCCCCTGGCCGTTGCCGGCCATGGCCAGCGTGGGACCCATGAGGCCGAGTGAGAGCGCGAGCGCCTCCCACAGTCGCAGCTTCCGCTTGGCCATGACACTCCTCGATTCGGACGGGTGGTGCGCCGGGGTGGTGCGGTCAGGGAATCCGGGGACGACGGTGTTTCAGGAGGACGGTGTTTCAGGAGGACCAGGCGAACCTGGTCAGCGCGTGGGCGTCCTCGCCCTGGAACAGCGAGGACTCGTACCGGCGGACGGCGAGGACGGCGGCGTGCAGCTCCGGGCCCAGGACGGCGCGAGCCGCGTCGCTCCGCGCGAACAGCTCGATCCGGGTGGCCGCGTCGCTCGGGAGCGGCACGACCGCCGCTGCGCGCGCCTCCTCCGGGGACAGCTGCGTCGGGTCGACGTCGACGGCGGGGGGCAGCTGCAGCCCCCGCTCGATGCCCTCGGCGGCGAAGCCGAGGACCAGGCCGGTCGCCAGATAGCTGTTGGCACCGGCGTCCACGCACTTGACCTCGACGTTCGCGCCGTGGGGATTGCCGTTGTTCGCGAGCAACAGGCGGACGGCGGCCTCGCGGTTCTCGACACCCCAGCAGGCCGACGCCCCGGACCAGTGGCCCGGCTGCATGCGCTCCCCGGAGACGACGGTGCCGGCCAGCACAGCGGTGCCGCCGGGCAGGTGTCGGACGATCCCGGCGACGGCAGAGGCCCCCTCGGCGGTCAGGCCCTCGGTGAGCGGACCGCCGGTGAGCAGCGGGATCCCGTTCCGGGTGAGGGAGACGTGCATGTGGGCGCCGTTGCCGGAGCCACCGGCGAAGGGCACCGGGGAGAAGGTGACCCGGAGCCCGTGCTCCCGGGCGACCCGGCCGAGGACGGCGCGGGCGAGGAGCACGTCGTCGGCAGCGCGGACCGGTGCGCGCGGCGGCAGGGAGAGCTCGAACTGCCCGAGCCCGTACTCGGCGTGGATCTGCTCGACCGGGACACCGGCGGCGTCCAGCCGCTCGCACACGTCCGCGGCGAACCCGCTGAGCCCGCTGTACACGCCCGCGCCGTAGCAGGGCCAGCCGTCGCGCTCCCCCAGCGGCCGCCCGGCCTCGTCCAGCAGGCCGAACTCGAGCTCGTTGCCGACCAGGGCCTCGAGGCCGAGGGCCGCCAGCCGGTCGACCTGGCGCCGGGCGACGCTGCGCCAGCAGTACGGGGACAGCTCGCCGTCCTGGTCCCGCACGTCCGCGGGGGCCCAGCCGAACCCGGAGTCCAGCACGACCGCCCGCTCGAGGTCCGCGGTCAGCCGCAGGTCCCCGACGACGCCGAGCTCGGGGGTCATCGCGATGCCGTTGTCGACACAGAAGACCGGCCACGTCAACGAGGCGCCCATGCCGGAGCGGGCGAAGGACTCGATCCGCCGCGCCGGGACGGTCTTGGCCCGGATGACCCCGCCGCTGTCGCTCACGACCCCGGTCAGGGTGCGGAGGCCGGCCCCCCGGAGCCGCTCGGCGAGCACCTCGATGTCACGGCGGTGGACCGACGACTCGGTCGGAGGGACCACTGGCACTTGACGCGTCCGTTTCGTGAAGGCGATTCTCCGGGCCTGTGTAACCTCTGTTACACAGCCGCGCCTTTATACCGGCCCTGGAACGGCGTTGAGAAGGGGTGTTGTCGACGTGTGTCGGTTGCTGGGATACGTGTCCGAGGAGCCCGAGTCCGCTGTGGAGGGCCTCGGCGCCGAGGGGTTCCAGACCTTCACCTCGCTGTCCGCCCTGCACGGGGACGGCTGGGGGATGGCGTGGTCCCGGCCGGGTGGCGGCGGGATCGACACCGCCACCTCCCCGATGTCGGCCGCAGACGACCCGGCCTACGTCGAGTTGGCAGGGCGGGCCCTGGGCTCGGCCGGACTGGTGCACCTGCGCTGGGCCACGGACGGACTCGCCGTCCACCCCATGAACACCCACCCGTTCAGCGACGGCACCCACGCGCTGGCGCACAACGGCAGCATCTCGCCGATCGACACGCTGGAGGGCCTGCTGTCGGAGACCAGCCGGGCGCGACTGCACGGCACCACCGACAGCGAGCGCTATTTCCGTCTCGTCCTGCAGTGCATCGAGGCCGACGGGGACGAGCGGGCCGGCCTGGTCCACGCGGTCGGACTGCTGCACGAGCAGTTCCCCGAGGCCAGTCTCAACGCCCTCTTCCTGACCCCGACGCACCTGTACGCGGTGCACGTCAACAGCCAGGCGGCGACCCCGCTCGACGACCTCCGGGAGCTGTTCGGGTCCGACGACGCCATGCCGCACGGGCACGCCGCCGCGTACTTCGACATGGCGTACAGGGTTTCCCCCACCGCGGTGCACGTGATCTCCAGCGGTCTGCCGGACGAGGGGTGGACGCCGGTCCCGAGCGACAGCATCCTGGCCATCGACCTGGCCTCCCGTGAGGTCGAGGTGCTCGACCCCCGGACCGTGACCTCCGGACAGTGACCCGGTGTCGATCGGCGACGCCCTGAAGGCGGACCTGTCGTCCTTCAGCCCGCAGGAGCGACGGGTCGCCCGGGTCCTGCTCGCCGACTACCCCCGGGCGGCGCTCGGCACCAGCGCGGAGCTCGCGGCGGCAGCCGGAGTGAGCCCGCCGACGGTCGTCCGCTTCGCCCGGAGCCTCGGCCACTCGGGGTTCCCCGCTCTGCAGCAGGCGTTGCTCGACGAGCTCTCCGAACGCGTGGCGTCCCCCCTCTCGCTCTACGAGGACAGCCGAGCGCACCGTGCGGAGGGGCACTGGCTCGACCGCGGGGTCCAGGTCGCGACGGCCTCGATCACGCAGTCCCTGACCGCCATCCCCACGGCCGAACTCGACGCCGCGGTCACCCTCCTGGCCGATCCCCGGATGCGGGTCCGGGCCGTGGGTGGCCGGTTCTCCGGTCACCTGGCGGGCTACCTCGCGCGCCACCTGCGACAGATCCGCACGAACGTCTCGGCACCGGACGACGGGCAGACGATCGACGCGGCGGACGTGATCGACGCCGACCGGCGGGACGTGTTCGTGGTGTACGACTTCCGGCGCTACCAGACGTCGACGGTGCAGCGCGCGACCGAGCTGGCCGACGCCGGCGCGCACATCGTCTGCATCACCGACGAGTGGCTCTCCCCCGTCGCACAGGCGGCCGAGGTCGTCCTGCCCACCTCGGTGCGGTCCACGGGCGCCTTCGACTCCGCCGCGGCCGCCTTCGTGCTCACCGAGCTGCTGGTGGACGCCGTCCTCGACCGGCTCGGACCGGCCGCCGTCGAGCGCATGCGCCGGTGGGAGGCGGCCAGCGCCCACGAGGTGCTGGCCTGACGCGAGCAGGGGAGGCCGGCGGGCACCAGGATCCCGTCGGCCGGTGGGGGGACAGCGCAGTGGCCGCCTAGCGGATCCCGTCCCAGAGGGCGCGCTGCGCACCCCGCGGGTCGTCGACCACCTGGACCTGCACACCGAAGTCCTGCACCGGCCGGCGCTGGACGTCGTAGGGCGCCCAGCCGGGGTCGCCGTCGGTGACGAAGCGGACCCAGGCACCGTGCATCGCGTCGGCCAGGTCCTGCGGGGCGGCCGTGCCCATCAGCGCGCCGTGCGCCTCGTGCTCCAGCGTGTCGAAGGTGAAGCCGAGCTCGAGGGCGTGGCAGGCGCCGAGCCGGCCGCCGAACTGCGGCGAGGGCCAGGAGAACTCGTACACCCAGGCGCGCCCGCCGGCGGACCCACCCTGCTGCGTCACCGCCTCGGCCAGCCGGATCGCCGGGAGCCGGAAGTACCAGTCGGTGGTGATGTCGGCCAGCAGGTCTCCCGGCGTCCCCCCGGGGCGAGCCCCGCGGTAGACCTCGAGCGCCCGGTCGGCCGGTAGCCCGTACCCGGCGACGGCCACCTGCAGCAGCTGGTCGGTCACCATGTCGACGACCCCGTTGGGCACCAGGAACAGCCGCTGCTCGTCGCGGTTGGCGCCCACGAGGACGGCGACGTCGCGGGCCGCTCCGGCTGCGGTGGCCCGGATCGGCAGGTCGGGCAGCACGTCGCCGTCGATGACCGGCTCGAAGGCCAGGAGGTTGGCCGCGACCTCGCCGAACCGGCCGGGGTCGGGCATGAGGGCGACCTCCGCGGCCAGCCCCTGCTGGGCGGCGATCAGCCGGTCGACGGGGACGGCGGCCAGCGCCTCCCGGGTGGCCGGGACGCCCAGCCCCTCGGCGAGGTAGCCGCCGATCCTGGTCGCCGTGGCCGCGGTCAGCGCGTGGTGCCCGGCGCCGCTCTGGGCCACGGCCTGGCGGAACAGCCCCCGCGCCGACGGCA
>DATIMX010000102.1:0-1762 GCA_035474935.1 Geodermatophilus sp.
CGCTCGACCAGCACCGGGATGAACCGCAGCGCCATCGCGATCAGCAGGCCCACCCGCTGCGGCCGCGCGCCGACCAGTCGCAGCGGCGCGCAGAGCCGCTCGACCACCGCCACCATCTCGGTCACCCGCGTCGTCGCCGTCACCACCGCCGCCGCCAGCACCAGGGTGAGCAGCCGCAGCACGGTGTGCGCACCGGAGGCCACGTCGGTGGTCAGCGCGTGCACGACGAGGAGCGCGAGCAGGAACCACCGCAGCGCCCACGCCTGCCGGGCGAGCACGGCGACCGGCAGCCGGGCCACGCCCAGCCCCACGGCGAGCGTGCCCACGAGCGCGGCCCCGGCCACCGTCAGCGTCGGCCGGGCGAACAGCAGGACGGCGAGCGCGGCCAGGCACAGCAGCTTGAGCCCGGCCGGCAGCCGATGCACGGGGCTGGCCACCGGCACGTACAGCGCGAGGGTCACCGGTGCTCCATGAGCGCGCGGTAGGCGGCCACCGCCGGACCGGGGGGAGCGTCCTCCACGACCCGGCCGCCGTCGACCACCAGCACCCGGTCGAAGCCGTCGAGCAGGTCCAGCTGGTGGGTCACCACGACGACCTGCTGCCCGAGCCCGGCGATCAGCTCGGCGACGCGGCGGGCGTTCACCAGGTCCAGCAGCGTCGTCGGCTCGTCGAACACGATCCGGGCCGGCCGCATGACCAGCACCCCGGCGATGGCGAGCAGCTGCTTCTGGCCGCCGGAGAGCAGGTGCGCCGGGTGGTCGGCGTGCCCGGCCAGGCCGTAGCGCTCCAGCACCTCGGCGACCCGGGCGGCCCGCTCGTCCGGGGGCACGCCCTGGTTCTCCAGCCCGTAGGCGACGTCCTCGGCGACGGTCGGGTGCACGATCTGGGCGTCGGGGTCCTGGAAGACGAACCCGACCCGGCGGCGCACCGCGCGCACCTGCGTGCGGGTGTCCAGCCCGTCGACCAGCACCTGCCCGTCGGTGGGCAGCACCAGGCCGTTGAGCAGCCGGGCGAAGGTGCTCTTGCCCGACCCGTTGGCGCCGACCACGCCGACGCGCGGCTCGGTCAGCTGGAGGTCGATGCCCTCGAGCACCACCCGGTCGCCGTACCGGTGCCCGACCCCGCGCAGCTCGATGCCGCGACCCGGGTCGGCGACGTCGTCCGCTGTGGGCGCGGCACCGGGACGGCGGAACCTCACCGGGTGTCGGCGGCCCGGCGGGGACGCTCGATGACCGGGTAGCTGCGCCGCACGACGTCGGCGATGGCCGCGGCGACGAAGGCCTTGAACAGGTCACCGGGGAGGAACGGTACGGCGCCGCCGATCAGCGCCTGGCCCCACGTCAGCCCGCCGATCGCCTTGAGCACCGGCACGCCCACGGCGTAGATGACGACGATGCCGCCCACGACGTTGATGAGCGTGCCGCGCAGGACGTTGTAGCGGTCCCAGTAGCGCTCGGTCAGCCAGCCGATGACGAAGGCGGCCAGCGGCCAGCTGTACAGGTACCCGGCCGAGGTGCCGACGAAGGGCGCCAGGCCGCCGGCGCCACTGGCCAGCAGTGGCAGCCCGAGCGCCACCAGCACCAGGAACAGCAGGACGGCGAGGAAGCCGCGGCGGGCCCCCAGCACGGCGCCGGCGAGCATCACGCCGAGCGTCTGGGCGGTGATCGGCACCGGGCCCACGGGGATGGCCGGGATCGTCCCCAGCAC
Organism: Geodermatophilus sp.; assembly: GCA_035474935.1. GTDB lineage: Bacteria > Actinomycetota > Actinomycetes > Mycobacteriales > Geodermatophilaceae > Geodermatophilus. Next base: position 1,708 of record DATIMX010000102.1, read on the forward strand.
GGCGATCACCGCCGCGAAGAGGGCGACGTAGGCGAGGTCCCTGGTCTTCACGGCA
>DATIMX010000103.1:0-19405 GCA_035474935.1 Geodermatophilus sp.
GTCTCGTTCGGGTGGGTGTGCACCAGCTCCGGCGTCGTCCCGCCCTTGCCGGCGAGCAGCTCACCGACGGTGCCCTGGGTGGCCTGCTCGAGGAAGCCGTAGTCGGCCATCCAGTCGTCGTTGTAGATCTTCCCGAGGTAGCCGCGCCCGCCGTCGGGCAGCAGCACGACCAGGACGTCGTCCTTGGTGAGGCGCTCGGCGGCGCGCAGCGCGCCGGCCACCGCCATGCCGCACGAGCCGCCGACCAGCAGCCCCTCCTCACGGGCCAGCCGCCGGGTCATCGCGAAGGAGTCGCCGTCGCTGACGGCGACGATCTCGTCGGCGATGGTGCGGTCGTAGGCGTCGGGCCAGAAGTCCTCGCCCACGCCCTCGACCAGGTACGGCCGCCCGGTACCACCGGAGTAGACCGAGCCCTCGGGGTCGACGCCGACGACGCGCACCCCTCCGCCGGAGACGTCCTTGAGGTAGCGGCCGGTGCCGCTGATCGTGCCGCCGGTGCCGACGCCGGTGACGAAGCAGGTGACCCGCCCGTCGGTCTGCTCCCAGATCTCCGGGCCGGTGCTCTCGTAGTGCGACCGCGGGTTGGCCGGGTTGGCGTACTGGTCGGGCTTCCAGCCGCCGGGGATCTCGCGGGCCAGCCGGTCGGAGACCGAGTAGTAGGACCGCGGGTCGGCCGGGTCGACGGCGGTGGGGCAGACGTGCACCTCGGCGCCGTAGGCCTTGAGCACGTCGATCTTCTCCTTGCCCACCTTGTCGGGGCAGACGAAGACGCATCGGTAGCCGCGCTGCTGGGCGACCAGCGCCAGCCCGATGCCGGTGTTGCCGCTGGTCGGCTCGACGATCGTCCCGCCCGGCTGCAGCACGCCGCTGGCCTCGGCCTCGTCGACCATCCGCACGGCGATGCGGTCCTTCACCGAGCCGCCGGGGTTGAGGTACTCCACCTTGGCCAGCACCAGGGGCGCGTCCGGCCCCAGGTCGCGGGTCACGGACGTCAGCCGGACCAGCGGGGTGTGCCCGACCAGTTCGATGACGTTCTCGGCGTACTGCACGCAGACCTCCTGTAGCCGGCACCCCCGACGGGCGCTCGGCGCCCCATCCCACCACCGGCGATGAGTCCCGCGCCCGGGAGCCGTCGTACCCAGCATGACGACGACGGACCTGCGGGTCGACGAGGGGTACGCACCGGTCACCGGCGGGGTGGAGATGTACTGGCGGAGCCTGGGCCAGGGCGGCACCCCGCTGGTGGTCGTGCACGGCGGCTTCGGCGTGGTGGAGGCGTTCGGCGACGTCCTCGACCGGCTGGCCACCGGGCGGCGGGTGGTGGCCGTCGAGCTTCAGGGGCACGGCCACACCGCCGACGTGGACCGGCCCTTCTCCTGGGATGCCCTGGCCGACGACGTGGCCGCCCTCGTGCGGCACCTCGACCTGGGGTCTGCGGACCTCATGGGCTACTCCCTCGGCGGCGGCGTCTGCCTGCGCGCGGCCATCCGGCACCCCGAGGTGGTGCGGCGGCTCGTCGTCGTCTCCGCGCCCTGCCGCCGCGACGGCTGGTTCCCCGACGTCCTGGCCGGCATGGACCAGGTGGGCGCCGCGGGCTTCGAGATGATGCGGCAGACGCCCATGTACACGGCCTACGCCGCCGTCGCCCCGGACCCCGACCGGTTCCCGGTGCTGATGGACAAGACCGGCGCGCTGCTGCGCACCCCCTACGACTGGAGCGAGGAGGTCCGGAGGATCACCGCGCCGGTGCAGCTCCTCTACGGCGACGCGGACAGCATCCCGCCCGCGCACGCCGCCGAGTTCTTCGCGCTGCTCGGCGGGGGGCTGCGCGACGCCGGGTGGGACGGCTCAGGACGGCCGGCGTCCCAGCTGGCCGTCCTGCCCGGGCGCACCCACTACGACGTCTCCTCCAGCCCCGAGCTCGCGGGGGTCGTCGACGGGTTCCTCGGCCGACCGTATCCCCGGGTGTTGTCGGCGGACCCGGACAGCCGAGACGATGCGGCATGACCCAGACCGTCCCCACCGTGCCGCTCGACGGCGGACCCGGCATGCCGCTGCTCGGGTTCGGCACCTGGCTGATGACCGGCTCCGAGTGCTACGACGCCGTCCGCACTGCCCTGGACGCCGGCTACCGGCACCTCGACACCGCGGCGATCTACCGCAACGAGCCCGAGGTCGGGCGGGCGTTGCGCGACTCCGGCGTCGACCGGGACGAGGTGTTCGTGACGACCAAACTGCCGCCGCCACGGGCCGACCAGGCCGATCAGGTGCTGGCCGGGTCCCTCGACGCGCTCGGCGTCGACGCGGTCGACCTGTGGCTCGTCCACTGGCCGCCCGGCGGTGCCAGGCCGGACGTCTGGGAGCGCTTCGTCGCCGCGCGCGAGGCCGGCCGGGCGCGGGCGATCGGCGTGAGCAACTACTCGCTGGAGCAGGTCGACGAGCTGACCGCGGCGACCGGCGTGACGCCGCAGGTCGACCAGGTCAGCTGGGCACCGTCCCGGTACGACCCCGCCCTCCAGGCCGGGCTCCGGGAGCGCGGCGTCGTCCTCGAGGGCTACAGCCCGTTCAAGAACACCGACCTCGACGACCCGGTGCTGCGCGAGATCGCCGACGCGCACGGCGTCACCCCGGCGCAGGTGGTGCTCCGCTGGCACGTGGAGCACGGCGTCGTCGTCCTCTCCAAGTCGGCCAACTCGGAGCGGATCCGGGCCAACCTGGCGATCGGCGGGTTCTCGCTGACCGACGAGGAGGTGTCCCGGATCGACGGTCTGGCGCAGGTCTGAGCGCGGCGGGGGCCCCGGCGACACGCCGTCCCGCGTTGCCGCCGGGGCCGCCGCCCCCGAGGCTGGCGCGGTGAGCCACTTCCCGGACGACGTCCTCGTCCCCGGACCACTGCAGCAGCCCCGAGGGACCAGGGGCGTGCCGAGGTGACCGCGGTCGACGCCTCGGTCTTCGAGGGCTCCTTCTGGCGCGACCCCTATCCCGCCTACGAGCGGCTGCGCGCCCAGGCCCCGGTGCGCGAGGTGGCGCTGCCCCGGGGCGGCACCACGTGGCTGGTCACGCGCTACGACGACGTGCGCGCGGCCTTCACCGACCCCCGCCTGGTCAAGGACCACCGCGCGATCCTGCCGCCGGAGGTCCGCGCCCAGGCCCCGCGCCTGCCGGGCCCCTTCGGCTCGATGATGATCCTGCTCGACCCGCCGGACCACACGCGACTGCGCCGGCTGGTCTCCCGGGCCTTCACCGCGCGGCGCACCGCCGAGCTGCGCCCCCGCATCGAGGCACTGGCCGCCGGGCTGCTCGACGTGGTGTCCACGACCGAGCCGGTCGACCTGCTGGCCACCTACGCGGTGCCGCTGCCCATGGCCGTCATCTGCGAGCTGCTCGGGGTGCCCGACACCGACCGCGACGCCTTCGGCACCTGGTCGCGTGCGCTGGTCGACGACCACGACGACGTCGACCAGCAGCAGGCCACGGCGGGGCTGGCCGAGTACCTGCACGCGCTCGTCGAGACCAAGCGGCGCGCCCCGGACGGCGCCCTGGTCTCGGCCCTGGTCGAGGTCTCCGAGGCCGGCGACCAGCTCAGCACCGAGGAGGTCGTCGCGATGGGCGTGCTGCTGCTCATCGCCGGCCACGAGACCACGGCCAACCTCATCGGCAACGCGGTGCTGGGCGTGGCCACCGACGCCGCGCTGCGCGAGCACCTGCTCGCCGACCCGCAGCGGATCCCCGCGGCGGTCGAGGAGTTCCTGCGCTGGGACGGCCCCGTGCACAACGCCCCGATGCGCTTCGCCGCCGAGGACGTCGAGTACTCGGGCACCACCATCCCCGCGGGGTCGGTGGTCACGCTCTCCGTGGGCGCGGCCAACCGCGACCCGGAACGTTTCGACCGGCCCGAGCTGCTCGACCCCGACCGCGAGACCGGGGGGCACCTGGCCTTCGGTCACGGGATCCACTTCTGCCTGGGCGCACCCCTGGCGCGTCTCGAGGGTGAGGTGGCCCTGCGGTCGCTGCTCGACCGGTTCCCCGGCCTGCGCCTGGCCGTGCCACCGGAGGACCTCCACCACCGGCGCAGCGTCATCGTCCACGCCCTCGAGCAGCTGCCGGTGGTCCTGCGACCGCCAGCCGCGGGGAGCGCCTCCGCGTAGCCGGCCGGTGGCGGGCCCGGGCGGGGCGGGACGAGGATGCCGGGGTGACCTCTCCCTCTCCTGTCGGTACCCGTCCCCTCGGCCGCGACGGCCTGGTCGTCTCCTCCCTCGGCCTGGGCTGCATGGGCATGAGCCAGTCGTACGGCACGGCCGACCGCGGCGAGTCGATCGCCACCATCCACCGCGCGCTCGACCTCGGCGTGACCTTCCTGGACACCTCCGACGTCTACGGCGACGGGCACAACGAGGAGCTGGTCGGCGAGGCGATCGCCGGGCGGCGCGACGAGGTCCAGCTGGCCACCAAGTTCTCGCTGTCCCGCAACGACCGCGGCGGCATGGACATCGACGGCCGCCCGGAGAACGTGCGGGCCCGCGCCGAGGCCAGCCTGCGCCGGCTCGGCGTCGACGTCATCGATCTCTACTACCAGCACCGGGTCGACCCGAAGGTGCCGATCGAGGACACCGTCGGCGCGATGGCCGAGCTCGTGCAGCAGGGCAAGGTCCGCCATCTCGGGCTGTCGGAGGCCTCGGCCACCTCGATCCGCCGCGCCGTCGCCGTCCACCCGATCGCCGCGCTGCAGAGCGAGTGGTCGCTGTGGACCCGTGACCTCGAGGCAGAGGTGCTCGGCGTGGCCCGCGAGCACGGCATCGGCATCGTGCCGTTCAGCCCGCTGGGTCGCGGCTTCCTGACCGGCGCGATCCGCAGCCCGGAGGACTTCGGCGAGGACGACTGGCGCCGCGGCCACCCGCGCTTCACCGGCGAGGCCTTCGCGGCCAACCTGCGGCTGGTCGACGCCGTCCGGGCCATGGCCGAGGAGAAGGGCTGCGCGCCCGGCCAGCTGGCGCTGGCGTGGGTCCTCGCGCAGGGGGACGACGTCGTACCGATCCCGGGCACCAAGCGGCGCCGCTACCTGGAGGAGAACGTCGCGGCCGCCGCCGTCGAGCTGTCCGAGGCCGACCTCGCGCGGCTGGGCGACATCGCGCCGCCCGGGGTGGCGCGGGGCGGGCGCTACGCCGACTCCTCCTACAGCTACGGCGACAGCCCGGAGAAGGTGGCGTGACCGCGACCGCGACCACGACCCCCATGCGGGTGCCCGGCGCCGACGGTGTCGCGGTCGCGGTCCACCGGTGGGGGTCCCCGGGCGAGCTCCCGCCGGTCTACCTGCAGCACGGTTTCGTCGCCGACACCCGGCTCAACTGGGTCGGCACCGGGACGGTCGCGGTCCTCCTGTCGGCCGGGCGGGAGGTCGTCGGTGTCGACGCCCGCGGGCACGGGAGGTCGGACAAGCCGCACGACCCGGCCGCCTACGGGGAGCGCCGGATGGCCGACGACCTGCGGCGGGTGGCCGATGCACTCGGCCACGACTCCTTCGACCTGGCGGGCTACTCGATGGGTGCGACGGTCGCGATGCTGACCGCGGCCACCGACCGGAGGGTGCGCCGGCTGGTCGTCGGCGGTGCCGGTGCCTCGTTCGTCGAGCCCGGTGGTGCCGAGCGCCACGCCGCCCTGATGGCCCGGCTGGCCGCCGCGCTGGAGGCGGCCGACGTCGCCGACGTGCGCGATCCCGCCACCGTCGACTTCCGCCGGATGGCCGACGCCCTCGCCGCCGACCGGCACGCCCTGGCCGCGCACGCCCGCGCGGTGCACGCCCGGGACGCCGACCTGGCCGCCATCACCGCGCCCACGCTCGTCCTCGCCGGCGACGCCGATCCGCTGGCAGCCCGCCCCGAGGCGCTGGCCGCGGCCATCCCCGGTGCCCGGGTGACCGTCGTCCCCGGCGACCACTCCACCGCGCTGCGGACGCCGGCCTTCGCCGCGGCGCTGGTCGGCTTCCTCGGGGAGGCATCGTGACCGACCCGAGCTGCGGGGTGGCCCACGGTGCGCCCGCCGACGAGGCCACCGGCCGGGTGCTGGTCGCCGTCTTCGTCTCACCGGTGGCCGAGGTGCTGACGCGCTGGGCGCCGGAGCTGGGCTTCCGCACGGTGCTGCTGGACCCGGACCCCGCCCGGGGCGCCGGCGTGGTGGGCCTGGCCGACCTCACCGAGGACCTCTCCGACGCCGACGTCGTCGTCACCGACCACCACCGGCCGGAGCTCGGCGAGGTGCTGCGGGACGCGCTGGCCCGCCGGGTCCGCTGGGTCGGCGTCATGGGCAACCCGCGGCACGAGGGCCCGCACGTCGCGGCGCTGGCCGCACTCGGCGTCCCGCCGGAGGAGGTCGCCCGCGTGCACCGGCCGATCGGGCTGGACATCGGCTCGCGGACCCCGGCCGAGATCGCGCTGAGCACGCTCGCCGGGCTGCTGGCCGACCGCAACGGCCGCAGCGGCGGCGCCGCGCACCGGCCGCGGTGAACGGCGTCCTGCTCGGTGCCGACGTCGGCACCAGCGGGCTGAAGCTGGTCGCGGTCGACCCCTCCGGTGCGGTGGTGGCCGAGGCGGAGTCCGGCTACGACGTCGACCGGCCCCGGCCGGGCTGGGCGCAGACCGACCCGGCGGTGTGGCGGGCGGCCCTCGACGACGCGCTGGCGCGGGTGGCGCCGGCGCTGACCGGCCACCGGGTCGCCGGACTCGGCCTGTCCGGGCAGATGCACGGCACCGTGCTCGTCGACGCCGCCGGCGCCCCGGTGGCGCCCGCGGTGCTCTGGCCGGACGGCCGGGCCGCCGCCGAGGTGGACCGCTGGCGGTCCCTGCCGGCCGCCGTCCGCGCCGCGCTGGCCAACCCCCTGGTGCCGGGGATGACCGGCCCCGTGCTGGCCTGGCTGACCGCGCACGAGCCCGAGCTGCTCCGGCGGGCGGCCGCGGTGCTGCTGCCCAAGGACGCGCTGCGCGCCTCGCTCGTGCCGGACGCCGACCCGCGGGTCACCGACCGCAGCGACGCCTCGGCCACGCTGCTGTGGGACGTCGTCGCCGACGGCTGGTCGCCCGAGGCCACCGCGGCCGCCGGCATCGACCCGGGGCTGCTGCCGCGGGTGCATCCCTCGGCGGAGGTCGTGGGCGCCGCCGCGCTGCCGGTCGGCGAGGTGCCCGTGGTCGTCGGCGGTGGCGACACCCCGCTGGCCCTGCTCGCCGCGGGTACGCGCGCCGGCCGGCAGGTCAACCTGGGCACCGGCGCCCAGGTGCTGCTGCCGGGGTGGACGCCGGCGCCCGCGGACGACCCGCCGGTCCACGGCTACGCCGACGTCGAGGGCGGCTGGTACGCGATGGCCGCGCAGCAGAACGGCGGCCTGGCGTGGACCTGGGTGTGCGGCGTGCTCGGCCTGACGCCCGCCGAGCTGTTCGACGCCGCGGCGTCGGTCCCGCTCGGCGCCGGGGGAGTGGTCTTCCGCCCGTTCCTCACCGGCGAGCGCGGCGGCGTGGCCGGCCCCGCCGACCGCGGCGGCTGGACGGGGCTGTCGGCCGGCACGACCCGTGCCGAGCTGGCCCGCGCCGCGGTCGAGGGCGTCGTGTTCGCGATCGCGGCCGCTGCCGGGCTGCTCGGCGGCGAGGGGCCGGTGGTCCTCACCGGCGGGGGCGGGCGTCCGGCCGTCGTCCAGCAGCTGCTCGCCGACGTCCTCGCCGTCCCGGTGCGGTTCCTGCCGATCCGCAGCGCGTCGGCGGTGGGTGCGGCGCTGCTGGCCGGATGGGGTACGGGGACCGAGGTCACGACGGGGCAGGAGGCCGGCCGGGCGGTCGAGCCCCGGCCCACACCGGAGCTGGCGGCCGCGCTCGACCGGTGGCGTGCGGAACGGGAGCCGCGGGGGGCACGTTGACCCGCGCAGGAGGGCGGAACGGCCGCCCGGACGACGCGGAGGAGGACCGGGATGGCGTCGCTGTTCAGCAAGCTGACCCAGTTCGCGAACACGCCGAAGGGCCGGCAGGTCATCGCGCAGGCCACCGAGAAGGCCCAGCAGCTGGCCAAGGACCCGAAGACCCGGGCGAAGATCGACGACGCCCGCCGTCGCTTCCAGGGCGGCCGCGGCACCGGCACCGGGCACTGAGCAGACGGTCCCGGCCCGCCTCAGACGCGGGTCGGGACCGCCTCAGGCGGCCGGGTCGGGCTGGCGCAGCAGGCCCAGCGCGGCGTCGTGCAGCTGACCGTTGGTGGCCAGCGCGCTGCCGCCGGTCGGGCCGGGGACGCCGGAGAGGTCGGTGAACGTCCCGCCGGCCTCGCGCACGATGACGTCGAGGGCGGCGAGGTCCCACACCGAGACCTCGGGTTCGCAGGCGAGGTCCACCGCGCCCTCGGCCAGCAGCACGTAGCTCCAGAAGTCGCCGTAGGCGCGGGTGCGCCACACCGACCGGGTCAGGTCGAGGAAGCCCCCGAGCAGCCCGCGCTCCTCCCAGCCGGAGAGGCTGGAGTAGGACATGCTCGCGTCGGACAGCCGGCCGACGCCCGACACCGTGCAGCGGGTCGCCGACTCCAGCCGCCGCCCGGTCCAGGCACCCACGCCCTTGGCCGCCCACCAGCGACGGTTGAGCGCCGGCGCGGAGACCAGGCCGACGACCGGCTCGTCACCGTCGAACAGCGCGATCAGCGTGGCCCACACGGGCACGCCGCGCACGAAGTTCTTCGTCCCGTCGATCGGGTCGAGCACCCACCGCCGCGGGCCGCGGCCGGTCGTGCCCATCTCCTCGCCGAGCACCGCGTCGCGGGTGCGCGCGCGGGCCAGCGTGATGCGCAGCTGCTCCTCCACGGCCCGGTCGGCGTCGGTGACCGGCGTGAGGTCCGGCTTGGTGTCGACCTGGAGGTCCAGCGCACGGAAGCGGTCCAAGCTGATCGAGTCCGCCTGGTCGGCCAGCACGTGCGCCAGGTGCATGTCCCCCGTGTAGTCCCGGCCCGGTGTCATGGGCACCGAACCTAGCGGGCGCTCAGTCGAAGACCGCGGCACTGACCCCGCTGGGGCCCTCGTACTCCCGGTCGTCGATCTTCTGCAGCGCCTGGAGCACGTCCTTGTCGCCGCCCTTGGCGTGCTCGAGGATCTGCTGCTTCGTGGCCGGGTAGTCCATGCCCTTGAGGGCCTTCTGGATGTCGATGGGGCTCACCATGGCCCCGGGCTACCCCCGTCCACCGCGGGCGATGCGCGGATACCGTCGGGGAGTGCGCGCCGCGACGATCGCCGGGCTGCTGGCCGACCCCGCCCGGCTCAAGGTCGTCGCCGCCCTCGCCCTGGGCGCCGGCACGCTGGAGGAGGTCGCCGAGGCCACCGGGCTGCCGCTGAAGGACGTGGCCCTGGCCGCCCGACGGCTGGGCCGGGCGGGCCTGATCCGTCGTGACCGGCACGAGCTCGAGCTGCTGACCGAGCAGTTCGGCGCCGCGGCCCGCGCCGCCGCCGAGGCCGCCCCGCCACCCGAGCCGCTGTCCGACGACCCCGCCGAGGACGCCGTCCTCTCCGCGTTCGTGCGCGACGGCCGGCTGGTGTCCATCCCGGCGCAGCAGAGCAAGCGGCGGGTCGTGCTCGAGCACCTGGTCCGCGTCTTCGACGTCGGCGTCCGCTACCCCGAGCGCGAGGTCAACGCGCTGCTGGCGGTGTGGCATCCCGACACCGCCGCGCTGCGCCGCTACCTGGTCGACGAGGGCCTGCTCACCCGGGACGCCGGCCTCTACTGGCGCAGCGGCGGCTGGGTCGACGTCTGAAGAAGGACCCCGTCCTGCCCACCCTTCGCAAGCTCAGGGCGGGACCCGGGACGGGGCCGCCCGGAACTCGCTGGCCAGGGCGGCCACCGGGGCCGAGACTCGGCCGGTGCCCGACGCCGACGGCTTCCGCGCCCTCGCCCGGTCCTCGCCGTGGCGCTGGACGACGCTGCGGTTCACGGTGCGCTGGCCCGGGCACCCGTGGCGGACCGAGCCGGTGCGTGCCTGGCTGCGCCGCCCGGACCGGCTCCGGGTCGAGACCCTCGACGGCCGGCTGCTGCAGGTGGTGCACGAGCGGGGCACGCAGGTCGCCCTGTTCGGCCCCGGGGGAGCCCGCACGGTCACGTACCCGTGGCCGGCCGACGGACCGGCACCGGTGCGGCGTCCCGACGGTCTGGTGGCGGTCCGTCCCGACGGGCTCTCGTACGACGCGCCGATGTACCAGAGCTACGACTGGGTGGCGATGCTCGACCCGGTCGAACTCGCCGACGGCCGTGACCCGGGGACGGGTGCCGACGCCGAGCACCCCGGCCTGGACGTCGATGCCGTGACCTCGGTCGAGCACGGTGGACGGCCGGCCTGGGAGGCGTACGTCCGGACGACGCCGGCCTACGAGCCCAGGTGCGGCTGCTGCCCCCTGCTGCGCTCCCCGCAGGTCGACGAGCGTGAGTACGGGTCGGCCCACGGGCCGTACCCCGAGGTGCAGCGGGTACGGCTCGACGTGCAGACCGGGGTCTGCGTGCTCGCCGACGACCCGGAGGCGCTGGGGACGGGGCACGACCTGCGGATCGAGGCGGTCGACGAGCCGATGCCCGACGACCTCTTCCCCCGGGTGCGGCACGGACGGGCGCCGGCCGAGGACCCACGGACGCCGGCGGACCACCTCGAGCGCCGGCGCCGGAGGCAGGAGCGGAGGCGGCGCTAGCCGAGCCGGACGGTGCCGTCGGGGTCGACCGACCAGCCCGGGTTGTGCCCGACCTCCCACACGACGCCGTTCGGGTCGGCCACCAGCGCGTGGAAGACCCCGCCGAAGGCGCCCTCCTCCGGCGGGGTGAGCACCGTGCCACCGGCCGCGACCATCGCCTCGACCAGTGCCCGGACGGCGTCCCGGTCGGCCACGTTGTGCGCCAGCGTCAGGCCGGAGACGGCGGGCCGCGCCGGGCCGCGGCCGAGGTCCTGCGCGAACTTCGCCGCCTCGAAGAAGGCCAGCACCGTGCCCGGCGCGACCTGGAAGAAGACGATCTCGCCGGGGACGTCGAGCAGCGGGCGCCAGCCCAGTCCGTCGACGTAGAAGCGGCGGGCGGCGTCGAGGTCTGCGGTGGCCAGGGTGGTGAAGTGGATCTGCTGTTCCATGGTGACCTCCGTAGGCGGCCCCTCCGGGTCCCGCCGCGAGCATGGTGACGTACTGGAACGGCCACCCTCCCGGGTCCTGCGCCGAGCGGGCGAGGCGTGGGGAGAAGGGTGGTCCTCTCAGTAGCCGGGGCCGAGCTGGCCGACGGCGTCGAGCAGGCGGCGCAGGCTCTCCAGCCGCTCCCGGCGGGCGGGCGGGCCGGCGTCGGCCCAGGCGTCCAGCGCGCAGTCGGGGTCCTCGGCGGTGTGCCCGCAGCCGGGCGGGCAGTCCACCGCGGCCTCCGCGACGTCGTCGAACGCGGCGACGACGTCCTCGGCGGTCACGTGCGCCAGGCCGAACGAGCGGATGCCGGGGGTGTCGATGACCGTGCCACCGCCGGGCAGGTCGAGCAGCACCGCCGAGGACGACGTGTGCCGGCCCTTGCCGACCTTGCTCACGTCCCCGATGGCCCGGTCGGCGTCGGGCACCAGCCGGTTGACCAGCGTGGACTTGCCGACGCCGGACTGACCGACCAGCACGCTCATCCGTCCGTGCAGCCGCTCCAGCAGCGGGTCCAGCGGCGCCTCCCGCGACATCGGGACGGCGTCGACGTCCAGGCCGGCGTAGCGGTCGAGCAGCGGCTGCGGGCTGGCCAGGTCGGTCTTGGTCAGGCAGAGCAGCGGCTCGAGCCCGCCGGCGTAGGCGGCCACCACGCAGCGGTCGAGGAAGCCCAGCGCGGGGTCGGGGTCGGTGACCGCGGTGACGACGACCAGCTGGTCGGCGTTGGCGACCACCACGCGCTCGGTGGGGTCGGTGTCGTCGGCGGTGCGGCGCAGGGACGTCGTCCGGTCCTCGATGACGACGATGCGGGCGAGGCTGTCCGGCCGGCCGCTGGTGTCGCCCACCAGCCGCACCCGGTCGCCGACGACGACGCCGTGCCGGCCGAGCTCGCGGGCGCGCATCGCGGTCACCTCGAGCGGGACGCCGTCGGGGCCCTCGATCCGCACCGTCATCCGGCCGCGGTCGACGGCGACCACCAGACCCGGGACGGCGTCGGAGTGCGTCGGCCGGGTGCGGGTGCGCGGCCGGGAGCCGCGCCGGCTGGGCCGGACCCGGACGTCGTCCTCGTCGGACCGGGAGTCGTGCCTGCGGGGACTCAGGGCAGGGCTCCCGCGGGCGTCTCCAGCATCCCGTCCCACCGCGCCACGAAGTCCGGCAGCGTCTTGCTCACCGCGCTCGGGTCGCGCACCTCGACGCCCTCGACGGCCAGCCCGAGGACGGCCGCGGCGTGCACCATCCGGTGGTCGGCGTAGCTGTCCAGGCGCGCCGCCCGGTGCGGGCCCGGCTCGATCACCAGGCCGTCGGGCAGCTGCTGGACGCGGGCGCCGACCGCGGTGAGCACCTCGTCGAGCGCCTGCAGCCGGTCGGTCTCGTGGCCGCGCAGGTGGCCCACGCCGGTCAGCCGGGAGGTCCCGTCGGCCAGGGCGCAGAGCGCGGCCAGCACCGGCGTCAGCTCGCCCACCTCGCCGAGGTCGGCGACCAGCGGGCGGATGGTCCCGGTGCCGGTGACCCGGAGGCCCTCGTCGGTGCGCTCGACGTCGGCGCCCATCGCACCGAGCAGCGCGTCCAGCCGGCCGCCGGGCTGGGTGGTCTCCGCGGGCCAGTCGCGCACCGTCACCCGCCCACCGGTCACCAGCGCGGCCGCGAGGAAGGGGGCCGCGTTGGACAGGTCGGGCTCGAGCACCTCGTCGCGCGCGGCGACGGGGCCGGGGGCGACCCGCCAGCCCCGCTCGGTGCGGACGACGTCGACGCCCCGCTCGCGCAGCGACTCCACGGTCATCTCCACGTGCGGCATCGACGGCACCCCGCCGGCGAGGGCGAGGTCGACGCCCTCGTCGAAGCGGGCCGCGGCCAGCAGCAGCCCGGAGACGATCTGCGAGGACTCGCTCGCGTCCACGGTCACCGCGCCGCCGCGAACCCGCCCGGTGCCGTGCACGGTGAACGGCGCCCGGCCGCGGCCGCCGTCGTCCACCTGCACGCCGAGGTCCCGCAGCGCCGCGATCAGCCCGGCGTTGGGCCGCTCGTGCAGTCGCGGGTCGCCGTCCACCCGCACCGGGCCGTCGGCCAGGGCGGCGACCGGCGGCAGGAACCGCAGGACGGTGCCGGCCAGGCCGGCGTCGACCTCGGCCGGGCCGCGCAGCGGGCCGGGGGTGACGACCCAGTCCGGGTGGGTGGGGGAGCCGTCGTCGTCGACACCCACGCCCAGGGCCCGCAGCGCCGCCGCCATCAGGTCGGTGTCCCGGGCGCGCAGCGGCCGGACCAGCCGGCCCGGGCCGTCGGCGAGCGCGGCCAGGACCAGCGCCCGGGCGGTCAGCGACTTCGACCCGGGCAGTGCCACGACGGCGTCCACCGGCGCGGCGCGGTGCGGCGTCGTCCAGACCTGGCTCATGGGTCCATCTTGCCCTGTCGCGCCGACCCTCCGGCCGGCGCGACAGGGGAGGGGTGGGCTCAGCCGGCCGCGGCCGCGTCCGCCGGCTTGGCCTTCTTCGCCCCCGCGACGCGCACCAGGCGGCGGTTGGCGAACTCGAACATGCCCAGCTCGGAGAGTTCGCGGCCGTAGCCGGAGTTCTTCACACCGCCGAAGGGCAGCTCCGGCGAGGTCCCGGACGGCGAGTTGATCCAGACCATGCCGGACTCGACCTGGTCGGCGACCTTCCGGGCGCGCTCGACGTCGCTGCTGAAGACGGTGGCCGACAGCCCGTAGGGGGTGTCGTTGGCCAGCTGCACCGCCTCCTCCTCGCCGGAGACCCGGTACACGACGCCCACCGGGCCGAACAGCTCCTCGCGGTAGGCCCGCATCTCCGGGGTGACGTCGGCCAGCAGGGTGGCCTGGACGTACGCGCCCTCGCGGTCGGGGCGACCACCGCCGGCGAGGACCGTCGCGCCCTTGTCGATCGCGTCCTGCACCTGGGCGGTGAGGTCCGCGGCGGCGCGCTCCGAGGACAGCGGGCCCAGCCGGGTGGAGGGGTCGTTCGGGTCGCCCGGCTGCAGGCCCGAGAAGACCTCCGCGAGGCCGCTGACGAACTCGTCGTAGACGTCGTCCATGACGATGAACCGCTTGGCGGCGATGCACGCCTGGCCGGCGTTCATCGTCCGGGACATCGCCGCGGCCTTCACCGTCTGCTGCACCTCCGGGGCGTCGAGGACGATGAACGGGTCGCTGCCGCCGAGCTCGAGCACCGACTTCTTCAGGTACTTGCCGGCCAGCGAGGCCACGGCGCTGCCGGCCCGGTCGCTGCCGGTCAGCGTCACGCCGGCCACGTGCGGGTGCGCGATCACCTTCTCGACGTCGGAGATGCGCAGGAACAGGTTGGTGTAGACGCCCTCGGGGACGCCGGCGTCGTGGAACAGCTGCTCCAGGGCGAGCGCCGTCTGCGGGTTGTTCTCCGCGTGCTTGAGCAGGATCGCGTTGCCCAGCACCAGGTTGGGCGCCGCGACGCGGGCCACCTGGTACAGCGGGAAGTTCCACGGCTCGATGGCCAGCAGGACGCCGGTCGGCTCGTTGACGACGATCGCCTCGCCGTCCATGACGTCGATCGGCCGGGGCTCCAGGAAGCGCGGCCCGTTCTCCGCGTAGTAGCCGAAGATGCCGGCGACCAGCATGGCCTCCCCGGTCGCCTCGCGGACCGGCTTGCCCATCTCGCGGGTGACGAGGGCGCCCAGCTCGTCGCGGCGCTCGCGCACCAGCTCGCCGATCCGGCCGACGATCGCGGCACGCTCCTCGACGGGCCGGCGGCGCCACTCCTGGAAGGCGGCGTGGGCCCGCTCGACGACCCCGTCGACCTCGTTGCTGTCGAGGAAGGGGAACTCCTTCTCGGTCTGCCCGGTGGCCGGGTTGACGGTCGCGTACGGCCGGTCGCCGGTGCTGCTGGCGGTCTTGCCGGCCGGGGCGGTCTCGGTGGTGGTCACTGCCCTGTGTCCTCCGTCGCGTGTCGAGTTGTGTCCGCCCTCCGTCCTACCCCTCGCCCTCAGGGGCACGCGCAGGGGACGGCGGATGTCGGAGGGGCACTCTAGGCTCGTGATCACGGTCCGCCGGGCCGCCGCCCGCCGTCCGCAGGGAGGAGTGCCGCCGTGTGTGGCCGCTACGCCGCCAGTCGCCGTCCCGAGGACCTCGTCCTGGAGTTCGACGCGGTCCCGGCCGAGGGGCAGTCCCCGCTCCCGGCCGACTACAACGTCGCTCCGACCAAGGACGTCTACGTCGTGCGCACCAAGCGGGAGCGCGACGCGGAGGGGGCGCCCACGGGCGCCACGCACCGGGAGCTGCGCGCCGTCCGCTGGGGCCTGGTGCCCTCGTGGGCCAAGGACGCGTCCATCGGCAACCGGATGCTCAACGCCCGCGTCGAGTCGCTCACCGAGAAGCCGGCCTTCCGCCGCGCCGCCCGCTCCCGCCGCTGCCTGGTGCCGGCCGACGGCTGGTACGAGTGGGCCAAGAAGCTCGACGGTCCCGGCAAGCAGCCGTACTACATGACCTCGCGCGACGGCTCGGTGCTCGCCTTCGCCGGCCTCTGGGAGGTCTGGGGCGAGGGCGACGACCGGCTCTACACCTGCACGGTCATCACCGAGCCCGCCGTCGGCGCGCTCACCGAGATCCACGACCGGATGCCCCTGGTGCTGCCGCGCGAGCGCTGGGCCGACTGGCTGGACCCGACGCGCGAGGACGTCGCGGAGCTGGCCACGCCGACCCCGCCGGAGCTGGTGGAGGGCCTGGAGCTGCGGCCGGTGAGCCCCGCGGTCAACAGCGTGAAGAACAACGGCGTCGAGCTGACCGCCGGCGTCGAGTCGGTCGCCGCGCCGGCCGACCAGCCCGCGCTCTTCTGAGGTGGCCGGGACCGAGGAGGCCCTGACCGAGAGCGGGGACCGGACCCGATCGGCCGCGCTGCCCGACGGGGTGGCCGCCGTCGTCACCTTCCTGGCCTCGGGTGCCGTGCTGGTGCTGGAGATCGCCGGGCTGCGGCTGATCGCCCCCTACGTCGGGATCACCCTGCAGACCAACACCGCGGTCATCGGCTTCGCGCTGGCCGCGATCGCGGTCGGGGCGTGGATGGGCGGTGCCCTGGCCGACCGCACCGACCCGCGCCGGCTCATCGCGCCGCTGCTGGTCGCCGGTGGCGCACTCGTGGTCGCCGTCCTGCCGCTGGTGCGCTTCGCCGGGACGGTGCTCACCGGTGCCGACGCCGGCAGCGTGCTGCTGCTGGCCGCCGTCGCCGTCGTCGTCCCCGCGGCGCTGCTGTCGGCGGTGCCCCCGATGGTGGTCAAGCTGCAGCTGGCCAGCCTCGCCGAGACCGGCTCGGTGGTGGGCCGGCTGTCGGGTATCGGCACCCTCGGCGGGATCGCCGCCACGTTCCTCACCGGCTTCCTGCTGGTCGCGGTGTTCCCGACCAGCGGCATCCTCGTCGGCACCGGCCTGGTCACCGTGCTGGCGGGGATCGCGGTCGGGGTGCTGCTGCGGCGGCGCACCGGCGGCGCCGCCGGGCGGGTGCCGGTGGCGCTGCTCCTGCTGGCGGTGGCCGGCGCGCTGCTCGCCGCGATCGCGCCCAGCCGCTGCCAGGCCGAGACCGCCTACCACTGCGCGCGGGTGGTCGCCGACCCCGAGCGGGACAGCGGCCGGGTCCTGGTCCTCGACACGCTGCGGCACTCCTACGTCGACCTGGCCGACCCCACGTACCTGGAGTTCGAGTACGTCCGGGCGATCGCCGCCGTCACCGACGCGATGGCGCCTGCGGGCGAGCCCCTGTCGGCGCTGCACCTCGGCGGCGGCGGGGCGACCGTGCCGCGCTACCTCGCCGCCGTCCGCCCGGGTACCGAGAGCCTGGTCGTCGAGGTCGACCCCGGGGTGGTCGCGATGGACCGCGAGCAGCTCGGGCTGACCGAGACCGACGGACTGCGCGTCGAGGTCGCCGACGCCCGCGTCGGGCTCGAGCAGGAGGTACCAGGGGAGCGCGACCTCGTCGTCGGCGACGCGTTCGGCGGGCTGTCGGTGCCCTGGCAGCTGACCACCGTGGAGGCGCTGGGTCTGGTCGACCGCGCGCTCACCGACGACGGCGTCTACGTCGCCAACCTCATCGACCACCCGCCGCTGGGTTTCGTGCGCGCCGAGCTCGCCACCCTGCGGGCGGTCTTCCCGCACGTCGCGCTGCTCGCCCGGGACGCCGTCCTGGCGGGGGAGGACGGCGGGAACGTCGTGGTCCTGGCCTCGCAGCAGCCCCTGCCGCTCGACGCGGTCGGCACCGCGCTGGGCGAGCGGGACCTGGACTGGCGGGTGGCCTCCGGCGCGGAGCTGACGGAGTTCGTCGGGGACGCCGAGGTGCTCACCGACGACCACGCGCCGGTCGACCAGCTGCTCACCCCCTACGCCGCCCCAGGCTCCTGAGTCCGGCTCCGGGCCTGAGCCTGCGCATCGGCCCCTCGCAGGAGCCCGCCGCGGCCCCGTCCCGGGCAGGCCCTGTCCAGAGGCTCGCCGCGAGCCTGCGAGCGGTGAGGGGGACGGGGTCCTTCTACGAAGGGTGGGGAGGACGGGGTCCTCTCACGGTGGGGGGCGAGGGGGTCCTTCCTCAACGGCTGATGGCGGCGGTTCGCGCGCGGGTCAGCCGCACCAGGTCCGCCGGCGCCAGCTCCACCTGCAGGCCCCGCCGTCCGGCGCTGACCATCACGGTGGGGAAGTCCAGGGCGGACTCGTCGACGACCGTCGGCAGGGCCTTGCGCTGCCCGAGCGGGCTGATGCCGCCGAGGACGTAGCCGGTCGTGCGCTCGGCGTCGGCCGGGTCGGCCATCGTCGCCCTCCGCCCACCGGTCGCCACCGCGAGCGCCTTGAGGTCCAGGCTCCCGGCCACTGGGACGACGGCGACGGTCAGGGCGCTGTCCACCCGGGCGACCAGCGTCTTGAAGACCTGCCGCGGGTCCTGGCCGAGCGCGGCCACCGCGGCCTCCCCGTACCCGTGGCCCTCGGCGTGTTCCGGGTCGTAGGTGTGCAGGGTGTGGACCACCCGGGCCCGCTCGAGAGCCCGCACCGCGGGGGTCGCCGCCACGCTGCGGGAGCGTAGAGGACCCCCTCCTCCCGCCCCTCGTGAGTTCGGGGCCGTGCCGGGAGGGGGCCGTCGCTCACACCGGGGAATGGAGCCCCACACCCGCACGGTTGGAGGGGGCGTGAGCAGCACCCTCTCCACCAGCGCACGCCAGCGCCCTGCGCTCCGGCGGCCCCCGGGCCGACCCGGTGCCGCGCGGCTAGGATCGTCGGAGGCGGTGGCCCGCGTCCGGGTGCCGCAGAGAGGACGGTCGGTGCCTGAGGAGTCCGTGGACCGCACGCCCGAGACCACGACCACCGACGCCGTCGAGGAGAGCTCGCCGGTCGAGGTGCCCGAGGCGCGCGAGGGCGGCAGCCGCACGGAGGTCGACGAGACCCGTGCCGAGCGCGACGCCCGTTTCGAGCGGGACGCGCTGCCCTACCTCGACCAGCTCTACCCGGCGGCCCTGCGGATGACCCGCAACCCGGCCGACGCCGAGGACCTGGTCCAGGAGACGTTCGTCAAGGCCTACTCGGCCTTCCACCAGTTCGCGGAGGGCACGAACCTCAAGGCCTGGCTGTACCGGATCCTGACCAACACCTACATCAACAGCTACCGCAAGAAGCAGCGGCAGCCGCAGCAGTACCCCACCGACCAGGTGCAGGACTGGCAGCTGTACGCGGCCGAGGAGCACACCTCCAGCGGGCTGCGGTCGGCGGAGATCGAGGCGCTGGACCACCTGCCGGACTCCGACATCAAGGAGGCCCTGCAGCAGCTGCCCGAGGATTTCCGGCTCGCCGTCTACCTGGCAGACGTCGAGGGGTTCGCCTACAAGGAGATCGCCGAGATCATGGGCACGCCCATCGGCACGGTGATGTCCCGACTGCACCGCGGCCGGCGGGGGCTGCAGAAGCTGCTGGCCGACTACGCCCGCGAGCGTGGCTTCGTCCGCGCCGGAACCGGTGAGGGGGCCAGCCACTCATGAGCAACGACGCTCCTGGGATCGGCGAGCCGATCGAGATCAACTCCTGCGACGACGTGCTCTCGCACGTCTTCGAGTTCCTGGACCACGAGACCGGTGACGAGCGCCGTGCGGTCATCGCCGAGCACCTCGAGGACTGCTCGTCGTGCCTGCGCGAGTTCGGCATCGAGCAGGAGTTCAAGGCGCTGGTCCGGCGCCGGTGCGGCGGTGACCCCACGCCGGCGGGTCTGCGCGAGCGCATCAAGATCCAGCTGACCACCGTCTCCTTCGAGG
>DATIMX010000104.1:0-4019 GCA_035474935.1 Geodermatophilus sp.
GGCTACGGCTACTCCAAGGAGTACGAGATCGAGCGGCTGATGCGCGAGGCGCCGTTCCTGCTCATCGGCGAGGGCACCAGCGAGATCCAGAAGACGATCATCAGCCGGGGCCTGCTCAAGGAGTACGCGCTCAAGCGCTGAAGACGGCCGCGGTGTGTCCGGGCGGGACCTCTCCCGCTGCCCACGATGCGGGGCAGGGGTAGAGGTCGCAGGGGGTCCTTCTTCAGCCCTCCTCGTCGGCCGGCTCGTCGAAGGTGACCTCGACCCGCTGGACGCCCAGGGAGCGGGCCAGGCCGGTCAGCATGTCGCGGGTGTTGGCCTCGGCGCGCTCGCGCAGGTCGCTCTGCGCGGCCGCGGTGGCCAGCCGGTCCTCGGCCAGCGCGTACAGCTCGCTGTCGTCGACCGGGTTGTCGCCGAGGGCGTCCCCGACCCGCTCGACCAGCCCTCGGTCGCGGTCGAGGACGCGGCTCGCACCCGGGTCGATGCGCACCTCGCCCAGCCGCGGGGCGGGCAGCGCGATGGTCGCCGACGTGCCGTCGGGGGAGAGGGTGACCCGGCCGGCGTCCAGGCCTGTGAAGTCGACGTAGGCGTCGGCGGTGCCGGTCGCCAGGAAGCTCACCGACTCGCCGCTGATCACCGAGGGGACGTAGCGGGTGTCCACCTCGCGCTCGACGACGACCTGGAAGGTGCCGGTCGCGGCGTGGTACTCGGAGAGATCGTCGAGGGCCAGCAGCAGCGGAGGGGTGCTGGTGTCGACGACGTCCTGGCCGAACGGCTGGTCGGGCAGCCAGTCGGCCACCGTGAAGCCGGCGGGTACGAGCAGCGCCAGGCCGATCCCCGCCGCCACCAGCGTCGGGCGGAGGCGACGCCGCCGGCGCGGGGCCGGGTCGAGCGAGACGGGGCGGGACGGCAGCAGCGTGGGCATGCTCGGCCTCTCGGGTCGGGGGCGGGCGTGCGGTGCTCTGGGTGTTCAGCGATGTGCCCGCGGCCACCATTCCCGACACGCCGGTGGCACCCGCGGGAACAGGGCCGGCCGGCGTCGGCTTGGCTCTCCGGCATGAGAGCTGTCGGGGTGACCGAGTTCGGTGGGCCGGAGGCCCTGCACGTCGTCGACGTCCCGCCGGAACCGCTGGGGCCGGGTCGGGTGCGGCTGCGGGTGACCGCGGCGGCGGTCAGCCCGACCGACACGCACCTGCGCGAGGGCGCCTACGCCGGGCGCGACCCGGTGCAGCAGTTCCCCTACGTGCCGGGGATGGACGCCGCCGGGGTGCTCGCCGAGATCGGCCCGGACACCGACACCGACCTGCAGGTGGGCGACCGGGTGATGGCGGTCGTCGTCCCCTCGGGCGCCCACGGCGCCTACCGCGAGGACCTGGTGCTGCCGGCCGCCTCGGTGGTCCGCGTGCCGGCCGGCAGCACCGACGCCGAGGCCTCGACCCTGCCGATGAACGGGCTCACCGCGCGGCTGGCGCTGGACCTCATGGGGCTGCAGCCGGGCCAGGTGCTGGCGGTGACCGGCGCGGCCGGGGCCTTCGGCGGTTACGTCGTCCAGCTGGGCAAGGCGGACGGGCTGACCGTGGTCGCCGACGCGTCCGAGGCCGACGAGCAGCTGGTGCAGGAGCTAGGTGCCGACCTGGTCGTCCGCCGGGGGGACGACGTCGCCGCGCGGATCCGCGAGCACTTCCCCGAGGGCGTCGACGGGCTGGCCGACGGCGCGGTGCAGGACGCGCTGGTGCTGCCCGCGGTGCGCGACGGCGGCGCGGTGGCGACCGTGCGCGGCTACCGGGGCACCGGCGAGCGCGGCCTGCGGATGCACCCGACGCTGGTGCGGCGGGTGGCGGAGGACCGGGCGGCGCTGGACCGGCTGCGCCAGCAGGCCGAGGACGGCGTGCTGACCCTGCGCGTGGCCGACGTGCTGCCCGCCGAGCAGGCCGCCGAGGCGCACCGGCGGCTGGCGCGCGGCGGCGTCCGCGGACGGCTGGTGCTCACCTTCTGAGGTCGGGCCCCGCGGTGGCGGGAGGTCGTCCTGTCCTGACAGGGTGGAGGCGGTCCCGGGCAGCGGAGCCCGGCGTGTGCGGAGGTGCGGTGCGATGGTGCACAGACTCGTCGTCAGCTACGGGCAGCCCGACGACCCGGCGGCGTTCGACGCGTACTACCGCGGCACGCACATCCCGCTGGCCGCGAGCATGCCCGGCCTGGTCCGGTACACGATCGGCTCGCCGCAGGCGATGGACCCGTCGCAGCCCGCGCCGTACCTGGTGGCCGAGCTGGACTTCGGGTCCGAGCAGGAGATGGGTGCGGCGTTCACGTCCGCGGAGGGGAAGGCGGCCGCCGACGACGTCGCCAACTTCGCCACCGGCGGCGCGACCATGACGCACTACGAGCTGGACGAGGTGCACGCCGCCCGGTGAACGGCGCCCAGGCACTCATCCGGACCCTCGTCGGCGCCGGCGTCGACGTCTGCTTCGCCAACCCCGGCACGTCGGAGATGCACTTCGTCGCCGCGCTCGACGACGTCCCCGAGATGCGCGGCGTGCTGACGCTGTTCGAGGGCGTCGCGACCGGCGCCGCCGACGGCTACGCGCGCATGGCCGGGAAGCCGGCGGCGACGCTGCTGCACCTGGGCCCGGGGCTGGGCAACGGCCTGGCCAACCTGCACAACGCCCGCCGCGGCCGCGCGCCGGTGGTCAACGTGGTCGGCGACCACGCCCGCTCGCACAAGCGGCTGGACGCGCCGCTGGAGGCCGACATCGACGCCCTGGCCGGCGCGGTGTCGGGCTGGGTGCGCCGCTCGCTGTCCCCGGCCGACGTCGCCGCCGACGCCGCCGAGGCGGTCGCCGAGTCGGCCCGGCGCGGCATCGCCACGCTGGTGCTGCCCGCCGACGTCTCGTGGGAGGACGGCGCCGAGCCGGCCGCGCCGCAGCCCGTGCGCCCGGCTCCGCAGGTGCCGCCGTCGGTGGTGGACGACGTGGCCGCGGTGCTGCACTCCGGCGAGCCCACCGTGCTGTTCCTCGGCGGGGACGTCGTCGCGAGCGAGGAGGCGCTGCTGGCCGCCGGGCAGGTCGCCGCGGGCACCGGCGCGCGGCTGGTGGCCGAGACGTTCTCGGCGCGGGCGGTGCGCGGTGCCGGTCTGCCCGACCTCCCCAAGCTGCCCTACCCGCCGGAGATGGCGATCGCCGCGCTGGCCGGGACCCGCCACCTGGTGCTGGCCGGGGCTCCGTCGCCGGTGCACTTCTTCGGCTACCCGGGCGTGCCCGGGACGCCGGTGCCCGAGGACTGCACGGTGCACGTGCTGTCCGCGCCCGGGGAGGACGGCGTCGCGGCAGTGCGGGCGCTGGCCGAGGTCGCCGCACCGGACGCGCGAGCCGAGGTGCTGGAGGCCTCGCGGCCCGAGCTGCCGACCGGCCAGCTGACCCCGCGGGCGATGTCGGCCGTCGTCGGGGCGCTGCTGCCGGAGCGGGCGGTCGTGGTCGACGAGGTGCTGACCTCCGGCGTCGGGCTGGCCGAGCTGACCGCCGGGGCGCCGCGGCACGACTGGCTGGCGCTGACCGGCGGCGCGATCGGCGACGGGCTGCCCATGGCGGTGGGCGCCGCGGTGGCCTGCCCGGACCGGCCGGTGCTCGCGCTGCAGGCCGACGGCAGCGCGATGTACACGATCCAGGCGCTGTGGACGATGGCCCGCGAGCAGCTCGACGTCACCACGATCGTCTGCGACAACGGCTCGTACGCGATCCTGGAGCACGAGCTCTCCCGCGTCGGCGCGGCCAGCGACGGCAAGCGCGCCGCGCAGCTGCTGGACCTCGGCGGCCCCGACCTGGACTTCGTCGCGCTGGCCGGCGGGATGGGTGTGCCGGCGACCAGGGCGACGACGGCGGAGGAGCTGGCCGACCAGCTGCGGCGGGCGCTGGCCGAGCCCGGGCCGCATCTCATCGACGCCGTCCTCGCGCGGGGCTAGCGTCCCGGCCATGGCCGACGGGTATCCCGCAGAGCTGGCCGCGCGGTCGACCCGGGAGGTCTTC
>DATIMX010000105.1:0-2465 GCA_035474935.1 Geodermatophilus sp.
CCGAGGTTGGCCCACAGGCCGAAGGAGTCGCGCAGGCCCAGCGTGGGAGCGGGGGCCTGGTCGAGGGTGAGGGGCGCCTCCGCGGTGGGCGCGCTGGTGCGGACGTCGTCCGACGTGCTCATGGTCGCTCCCTACGCCGGCATTACCCGGTCAGGTTCCAGCGGTCGGCGACGCGTCGAGTCGCCCTCTCAGCCCGGTCCGCCCGAGCTCCCGCACATGGCTGTCCTCACCATAGGCCCGCCCTGCAGCGCACGCTGCGGTCTGCCCGACCCGGCCGCGTACGGTCGCGCCGTGCCGGTCGCCGACCTCCTGTCCCGCCATCCCGACGCCTGGCGGGGAGCGACCCGCCACCCGTTCCTCGACGCCGTGCGCGACGGGACGATCCCGGTCGCCGCCTTCGACACCTGGCTGGTGCAGGACGCCCGCTTCGTCGCCGATCTGCTGCGCTTCCAGGCCCGGCTGCTGGCCCGCGTGCCCCGGCCGGCGCAGGCCGTCCTCGCCGGCGGGCTGGTCGCGCTGGTCGACGAGCTGGCCTGGTTCGAGGAGCAGGCCGCCGTCCGCGGGCTGGACCTCGGCACGCCCCCGCTGCCGGCCACCGCCGCCTACGCGGAGCTGCTCGAGCGGCTCGACGCCGCCGACGTCGGGACGGCGCTGACCGCGCTGTGGACGATCGAGCGCACCTACCTCGACGCCTGGTCGGGGGCGGCGCCAGGGGCGCCGGAGTACCGCCCCTTCGTCGAGCACTGGACGCAGCCCGGGTTCGCGGACTACGTGGCCGGCCTGGAGGCGGCGGCGGACGGCGTCCCCGCGCCCGACGCCGACGCGGGGTTCACCGAGGTGGTCGCGGCCGAGACCGCCTTCTGGGCGATGGCGGTGGAGGCGGCGTGAGCCTCGCCGCCGACCTCTGGGCGGCCAACGCAGACCTCGCCGCGGAGGCCCTGGCGCACCCGTTCGTCGCGGGCATCGGCGACGGCACGCTGCCCCGGGAGCGCTTCGCCGGCTACGTCGCCCAGGACGCGTTCTTCCTCGAGTCCTTCGCCCGCGCCTACGCCCTCGGCGTCGCGCACAGCCCCGACCGGGCGACCCTCGATGCCTTCGCCGACCTGCTGGCCGGCGTCCGCGAGGAGCTGCGCCTGCACGCCGGTTACGCCGCCCGCTGGGGCATCGACCTCGCCGGCGTCGAGCCGCTGCCGGCGACCACCGCCTACACCGACTTCCTGCTGGCGACGGCGTCCCTCGGCGGGGTCGGCGCCACCTGCGCGGCGATGGCCCCGTGCATGCGGCTCTACGCGCACCTGGGCCGGTCGCTGTCGGCCGAGCGCGCCGGGGACTACGCCGAGTGGGTCACCACCTACGCCGACCCGGACTTCGAGGAGCTCGCCGCCGGCCTGGAGCGGCTGCTCGACCAGCACGCCTCCGACGTCCCCGCCGTGCGGACGGCGTACCGGCGGGCGATGCGGCTGGAGGTCGGCTTCTTCGACGCCGCCTGGCGCGGGGCCTGACGCGCGGGTTCCACGTGGAACCAGCAGCTCTCGCTGGCTCGCGGCGGGCCCCGCAGGGAGGCCGCTCGCCCTCCCGGGACCCCGGCGACCTGCGGGGACGATCACGGGCCTGCGGTGTGGACACGCCGATGGTGGCCGGCGTGTCCCCACCGGCGCTCCATGATCGTCGACTCGCGGTCGCGGGGAGAGCTGGTTGACTGCCCGCATGGTCGCGCCGATCCCCGAGCCGGACCCGAGCATCGATCCGACCGAGCCGGTGCCCGACGACCCGGGCGAGCTGCTCCCCGACGCGCCGGAGCCCCTCCCGCCGCCGCCGATCGAGCCGACACCCGACGACCCCGGCGGCGACCCGGGCGGCGTTCCGGAACCCGCCTGAAGAGCCGAGATCGACGAACTGGTGGCCATCAGGCCGTGATCGCCACGAGTTCGTCGATCTCGCCGTGGACGGTCGCCGAGGTCCTCCGCTCAGCCGAGGACGAAGCCCAGCAGCAGGTGGCCGTTGAGGCCGATGATCAGCGCGGCGACCACCGCACCGGCGACGGTGGTGACCCGCCGGTTCACCCAGCCGCCCATCAGATCGCGGCGGCTGGTCAGCCACAGCAGCGGCACCAGCGCGAACGGGATGCCGAACGAGAGCACAACCTGTGACCAGACCAGCGCGGTCGTCGGGTCGCCGCCGAGCAGCAGCACCAGCAGCGCCGGCGCGAGGGTGATCAGCCGGCGGGCGAGCACCGGGATGTGCCGGCGCAGGAACCCGGCCATGACCACCTGGCCGGCGTGCGTGCCGACCGACGAGGAGGCGAACCCCGAGGCCAGCAGCGCCAGCGCGAAGGCCAGCGAGGCCCCGGCTCCGAGCTGGGCGCCGAGCCCGGCGTGCACGCCCTCCAGCGAGCCGGCGTCGTCCCCGCCGGTGAACAGCTGCGCCGCGATCACCAGCATCGCCGCGTTGACCAGCCCGGCCAG
>DATIMX010000106.1:0-10837 GCA_035474935.1 Geodermatophilus sp.
CGTACGAACGCCGGCAGCCGTCAGCCGTCTGATCGCAGACCAGGCCGCTGGTCGGCTCGCCGAGCACCCGGCTGCCGCCCAGCTGCGCGTAGGCCGCGTCGATGGGGTGCACGGGTGCCGGCGGCCCCGCCGAGACGAGCACCCGGGCCGCCGAGGAGGCGGCCTCCAGCACCGTGACCGTGAAGGGCGTGGCTCCGAACGTCACCGGCGTGTTCACGGGCACGGCGACGGCGAGGTCGGAGTCCCAGCCGCGCTCCGGGGACGGGGTGCCGTCCAGCAGCCACGAGGTGTCGCCCTGGACGTAGGTCTCCTGCCGCAGCAGCACGCCGCTCTGCAGTCGCGCCACGTCGGCCGCCGTCCCGAGCCAGCTGTCCCGGCCGGTCGGGGTCCGGTATTCGAGCCAGAACGCGTAGCCGTCGTTGTCGACCAGCCGGACCGCCCGGGTGCCGGTCCGGGCACCGACCGGCGCGAGGGTGTACTCGGTGGCGGCGGCGCCGGCCGCCAGCGTGGGGGCGGCGCTCGGGGGCAGCACCCCGAGGCTCGCGGCGTGGACGGCGTTCAGCGAGCCGACCTGCTCCCACGAGACGCCCATGACGTCGTACAGGTCGTAGTAGCTGGTGACCTGGCACGGGCCGCTGTCCACCACGCCGTCGCACTGGCGGAGGGACGAGTGCCCGAGGCCGAGGTTGTGCCCGAACTCGTGGGCGATGACCGCGGTGGCCGCCTCCTGCACGTAGGCCAGCCCGCCGGAGCCGAGACCGCTGCCGATCGTGCCCAGGCCGTAGCCGCAGCCGGGTGAGCCGGCGGGCACGTAGACCAGCAGGTGCCTGCCGGGGCCCTCGCTCCACCCGGCCCGGGTCGCGGCCTCCCGCCACAGCGCGAACGGGTCGTCGCAGGTGAGCGCGGACTGGGTCGTCCAATCGAAGCCCGCCACCGTGCCGAGTCGGACGGCCCCGTCGGTCTGCTGCGCCCAGAAGTCGGCGACCGGCCCGTCGACCGCCGCCCTGACCTGGGCCAGGGTGGTCGAGTCCCGCGCTGCGCCGGCCGGTTGCAGCATGACCACGGTGACCTGGTGGTTGATCGGGCTCGTGGCCGGAGACGTCGCCGGCTCGGCGGGCGCGGCGAGCACCTCGGCCGCCAGCACGTCCTGTGCAGGTGCCAGGTCGGCGGTGGCCACCTCGTCCTCGACGGCCGCACCGAGGGTCACCTCGACGGTCGACCCGGTCGCGATGTCCTCGACGTCCTCGGTGGGCACCCGGACCGTCTCGCCGGAGTCGGTCCGCACCCAGCTGATCAGGTCGTCGGCGTGACCGTCCGCGTGGCCGTCGGCCGGATCGGCGACCTCTGCCGGGAAGGGATCGGCGTAGCCCTGCACGAGCTCGCCGACGATCGTGTCGCCGGCGGCGGCGAACTCCTCAGCGGTGGCCGGCGGTGCGACCAGCACCGGGAGGACGGCGGCGGCCGCGACGGCGAGCGCCAGCAGCCGGGGGGAGCGCACAGGGGGCACGGAGGGTCTCCAAGCGAGAGGGGCCGGTCCCCACATCGGCAGGTCAGGCTGCTGGGTACAGGCGGGAGCTCAGTCCCGGACGCGCACGCCCCGCTTCCGGGTGAGACCCCAGCCGGTGAGCACCAGGACCCCCAGGCCCGCGACCGCGGCGGCCGGGGTGGTCCAGCCCGCGCGGGAAGCGATCCGGACCGCGGCCGGCACCGGCTCGATCAGCTGCACCCCGGCGACGACCGGAGCGGTCGGGGCCTCCGGCGCCCCCGTGGCCTCCGGGGCAGCGGCGACGGGTGCCGGCGCGGCCACCTCGGTCGGAGCGGCGGCAGCCGGGGTGGCGGGAGCCGGGGTGTCGGGAGCCGGGGTCGAGGCGACCGGCGTGGCGGCCAGCACCTCCGGCGCAGCGTCGGCCTCGGGCAGCGGGGTCACCGGGACGGCGGCACCGGCGGCGGGGACGACGGTCAGCGTGGCCCCGGTCGCGGTGACGGCGTCCACGGTGACGGTGAAGGCCCCACCGGCGACCGGCACCGGCACGCCGACGGGCAGCGCGGCCCGCAGGTCGTCGTCCCACCCGGCGGCCGGCGACGGGCTGCCGTCGAGCAGCAGCGCGGTGTCGGGCATCCGGCCGGTGCGGTGCAGCAGGACGCCGGAGTCGAGGCCGAAGCGGTTGCCGGCCGCGCCGAGCCAGGCGTCGCGGCCGACCGCGGCGCGCAGCTCGAGCCAGTAGGTGCTGCCCGTGGCGTCGGTCAGCCGCACCGCGCGGGTGCCCGCCCGCGACCCCAGCGGGGCGAGGGTGACCGTCGTCGCCGGGCCGGCCGCCTCGACCGGCAGCTGCGCCGAGGCGGGCAGCACGCCCAGCTGCGCGGCCTGCGGGGCGTTGAGCGACCCGACCTCACGCCACGAGGCGCCCATGACGTCGTAGTAGTCGCGGTAGGGGGCGGTGCGGCAGGCGCCGGTCTCCATCGCGGCGTCGCACTGGTGCCCCGAGGAGTGCCCGAGGCCGAAGTTGTGGCCCAGCTCGTGGGCGATGACCGAGGGCAGCACGTCCCGGACGTAGACCCGCCCGCCCGCGCCGACACCGGCGCCGACCTGGCCCAGCGCGTAGGAGCAGCCGGGCAGGTCCCGCGGCCGGCTGCTGACGTGGACGACGAGGTGCCGGCCGGGGCCGGGCACGAAGCCGGTGCGGTCGGCGACCTCGTTCCACAGGGCGGTGGGGTCGGCGCACCCGGCGATGGTCTGCAGCCAGTCGTGCGCGGCGGTCACGCCGAGCCGGACGGCGCCGTCGGTCTCCCCCGCCCAGAACTCCGCGACCGGCCCGTCGACGGCGGCGACCAGCTGGGCCAGCGTCGCGCCGTCCCGCTGCCCGCCGGCCGGGACCACCATCGCCACGGTGACCTGGTTGGTCAGCCCGGCCACCCGCGCGGCGCGCGCCTCGGGCGCCTCCTGCAGCAGTTGCGCGCCGAGCACGTCGCGGGCGGGCTCGAAGCCCTCCTGGCCGGCGGCGTCGGGGACGTGCGCGCCCACCGTGACCTCGACGGTGGAGCCGACCGCCAGGCCGGCCACCGCCTCGGTCGGCACGCGGACCGCCTCGCCGGCAGGGCTCTCGACCCAGGTCAGCGGGGCCTCGGCGTGCTCGGCCTCCGCGGCGGAGCCGGCCAGCCCGGCCTCGGGCCAGGCCTGCACGATCTCGCCGACGACGGTGGCCGGCGCCGCGGCCTCCTCCGCCCGGGCCGCCGTCGCCGGCAGCGTCAGGGAGAGGGCCAGCGCGGTCGCCGCACCGGCCAGCGCCCGGAGCGGGCGGCGGCGAGGGGTGGAGGTGTTCCGGTGGGGGCGCATCCCCCCTGTCCTCGGCAGCCCGCGCGCGCGTCGGCACCGGACGCCGGGGGTCCAGTCGAACCCGCCGTCACATCCGACCCAGGGCTCCCCCGCACTCCCGGCGTCCCGAGAAGGACCCCGTCCTCCCCACCCCTCGCAAGCTCGGGGCGGTGCCCTGGACGGGGCCGAGGGCAGGGGGTCCTTCAGGCCAGGGCGTCTGCCCGCATCAGCCGCCGGCCGGCCTCGGTGATCGAGCCGGACAGCGACGGGTAGATCGCGAAGGTCTGCGCCAGGTCGCTCACCGTGAGCCCCTTGGTGACCGCCAGGGCGATCGGCAGGATCAGCTCCGAGGCCCCCGGTGCGACGACGACCCCGCCGACGACGACGCCGGTCGCCTGCCGGGCGAACAGCTTCACGAACCCGTCGCGGAGGTCGGCCATCTTGGCCCGCGCGTTGGTGGCCAGCGGCAGCCGGACGACCTCGATGTCGGCGCCCTCGGGCAGCGTCTTCTCCTGCACGCCGACCGTGGCGATCTCCGGGTGGGTGAAGACGTTCGCCGAGACCGTCTTGAGCCGGATCGGGGTGACCGCCTCGCCCAGCGCGTGCCACATGGCGATCCGGCCCTGCATCGCCGCGACCGACGCCAGCTGGAACACGCCGGTGACGTCACCGGCTGCGTAGATGCCCGGCACGCTCGTGCGCGAGACGCGGTCGACGACGACGTGCCCGGACGGCGCGAGCTCGACCCCGAGCTGCTCCAGGTTGAGCCCGGCGGTGTTGGGCACGGTGCCGACGGTCATCAGCGCGTGCGAGCCCTCGACGGTGCGCCCGTCGGTGAGCTCGACGACGACGCCCTTCTCGGTGCGCCGCACCGCCCCCGCCCGGCCGCGCTCGAGCCGGCCGCCGCGGGACTGGAAGACGTCCTCGAGCACCTCGGCGGCGTCGGAGTCCTCGCCGGGCAGCACCCGGTCACGCGAGGACACCAGCGTCACCGGGACGCCGGCCTCGAGGTAGCCGGAGGCGAACTCGGCGCCGGTCACGCCGGAGCCGACGACGACCAGGTGCTCGGGCATGTCCTGGATGTCGTAGACGTCGCGCCAGTCGAGGATCCGCTCGTGGTCGGGCTCGGCGCCGGGCAGCACGCGCGGGTCGGCCCCGGTCGAGATCAGGACGACGTCGCACTCCAGCGTCTCGGTGACCGCGCCGTCGCCGTCCGCCACCTCGACCCGGTGCTCCACCAGGCCGCGGACCTCGTCGGAGAGCCGGCCCTGCCCGGCGAGGACCCGCACGCCCTCGGCGACCAGCCGGGCCCTGATGTCGGCGGACTGCGCCACGGCCAGGCCCTTGACCCGCTGGTTGACCGCGGGGAGGTCGATGCCGACGGTGGCCAGCTCGGCGCCCTGCACGCCGAGCGCGGCCGAGTCGCGCACGTTGGTCATCGCACCGGCCGAGGCGATGAAGGTCTTGGAGGGGACGCAGTCGGTGAGCACGCTCGCCCCACCGACACCGTCCCGCTCCACCACGGTGACCTGCGCACCGAGGGATGCCGCGACCAGCGCGGCCTCGTAGCCGGCCGGACCGCCGCCGATGATCACGATGCGGGTCATGGGAGTCCTTGTCAGTGCGCTGGGGACACGTACCGCGCCCATTCTCCCCGTTCCGGGTGACGACGTGGCCCATCTACCACCGAAGGGCGCGCCACACGGCCGTAGGCTGCCCGGTGATGGGCCTCTACGCCGCCTACGGGTCGAACATGGATCCCGCACAGATGCTCCGGCGCTGTCCCTCCTCCCCGCACACCGGCACCGGCTGGATCAAGGGCTGGCGGCTGACCTTCGGAGCCGAGGAGTACGGCTGGGAGGGGGCCCTGGCCACCCTCGTCCCCGACGACACCACACCGGGCGAGTCGCTCTCCCCCGGCGTCTTCGTCGCCCTCTACGACCTCACCGACGCCGACGAGAGGGCGCTCGACGCCTGGGAGGGCGCCGACCAGGGCCTCTACCGGAGGCTCCACCTGCGGGTGCACACCCTCACCGGCGACCAGGTGGCCTGGGTCTACGTGCTCGACGCCTTCGAGGGCGGGCTGCCCTCCGCGCGGTACCTGGGCGCGCTCGCCGACGCCGCCGAGGCCGCCGGCGCCCCGGCCGACTACCTCGAGGACCTCCGCGCCCGCGAGTGCCGCTCCACCGGCGTCTGACCGCGGGGGCCGGCGGCCGGCGGCCTCTCTCCGCGACCCGCCCCCTTCCCGATGATCATGAAGTCGCGGTGGGGACACACCGCCTCCCGCCGGCGCGTCCCCACCGCGACTTCATGATCGCTGCAGCTGACGGGAGATGCCGAGGTGTCGGGCGACGGTGTCCACCATCCGCTCGTACCGTCGGTAGACGTCGATCGCCGTGAAGTGCAGCAGGGTCCAGTGCCGCTCGGTGAGCCAGTTGTGCCGGTCCCGGTCCGCGGCGAGCTGCTGCCGGGTCATGTGCGCCTCGAGGCCGTCGAACTCGGCTCCCACGCGCGCGTCCCGCCAGCCGGTGTCGAGATAGTGGCTGCGCTCCTCCCCGATCACCCGGACCTGGACCTCCGGCGCCGGCAGACCGCCGTCGATGAAGCGCCACCGCATTCGCGACTCCATGGGCGACTCCGCCCCCGCCGACGCGTGCGGCAGCAGCTCCCTCAGGCGCACGACCCCCCGCAGCCCGCCCTGCTGCGCTGCCGCGACCGCCAGTTGTTCCCGCGTGCACCGGGCCGCACGCAACGCCGCATCGAGGGTGGCCAGACCGTGGATGGGCACGGCCAGGCGCACGACGTCGCAGGCCGTCCGGGCCGCTGAGGTGCACCAGATGCCGTCCACCAGCACGGCGTCCTCCGTGCCGAGGCTCGACGGGTGCACCTGGACCCCGGGAAGTCGCCGGTTGACCAGCTGCGGCGGCCCCAGGAAGTGCAGGACGTCCGATCCCAGGACGTCGAAGCCCCAGAGCAAGGCGGCGGTCGAGTGGCAGGCGACGAGGTCCGGGCCGACCGCCAGTGCGGCCGCTCGAACCTGTAGCAGCGGCGAGTCGGGCAGCTCGGCGTCGGCCAGCACACCGCGCCACCGCGTCCGGCGCCACCGGCCGGACTGCACCAGTCGGCGGATCTCCCAGTCGCTG
Organism: Geodermatophilus sp.; assembly: GCA_035474935.1. Taxonomy (GTDB): domain Bacteria; phylum Actinomycetota; class Actinomycetes; order Mycobacteriales; family Geodermatophilaceae; genus Geodermatophilus. The sequence goes on from DATIMX010000106.1 coordinate 6,457, forward strand.
TAGCGGTCGCGGGCCTGAGCGGTGGTGAACACGCCGCCCTGGCGCGCGATCGTCCGGTAGAGCGCGAAGTCCATGCCCCGACGCTCGGGCCGGGGCCCCGTCCCGTGCGGGTCGTCGGCTCGTCTGTGGACGGCGAACAGCGCTGTGGATCCCGATGATCATGAGGTTGCGGTGAGGACACACCGGGGGCTTCCGGCGTGTCCCCACCGGGACTTCATGATCATCGTGAAGAACCCATCGTGAAGAAGCCGGCGCGGGGAGCCGGCGCGGGGAGCCGGCGCGGGGAGCCGGGCGCCGCGGGACAGCGGCCCGCCCGCTCAGGCCGGCGTCTGCAGCAGCGTGCGCAGCGCGTCGTCGACCTGCTCGATGTAGGACGGCGAGAGCCCGAACAGCGAGGCGTGGCCGTGCACGTCCTCGATGACCCGGAACTGGCTGCCGGGGATGAGCGCCTGCTCGGCGGCGCAGTCCTCGGGCGGGAAGAACTTGTCGCTGCTGATGGGCATGACCACCGTCCTCGCGGTGATCCGGCCGAGCGCGGCGGCGAGGTCCCCGTCCGTGTGCCGGCTGACGTCGCCGTGCTGCCACTTCCACGCCTGGGTCAGCAGGTCGCCGGCGTCCATCGGCTCGAAGTAGGCCTCCAGGAAGCCGACCACGAAGTCCTCCGGCGAGCTGAAGCCCAGCGCCCGCCAGTGCTCGCCGGTCCAGAACTCGTTGGACAGCACGTGCAGCGCGAACAGCCCGGCGTGCCGCTGCAGCCCGCCGCGGACGTCGGCGGGGTCGCGGTACCAGCCCCCGGCGTACCCGGGGTCGGAGGTGAGGGCGTCGACCAGCGTCTGCGCCCAGATGACGCAGTGCTGGTAGATCCGCGCGGTGCCGGCCAGCGGCGCGGCCCGCTTGACCCGGTCGGGGAACCGGACCGCCCACTCGTAGGTCTGCTGGGCGCCCATCGACCCGCCGAAGACCAGCGCCAGCTGCTCGACGCCGAGCACCTCGCGCAGCAGCCGCTCCTGGGCGACCACGTCGTCCCCGATGCGCACCCGCGGGAAGCGGCTCCGGCCGTAGGGACCGGCCAGGTTGTGCGGCGAGGTGCCCAGCCCGCTGCCGATCTGGTTGACCAGGACGACGAAGTGCTCCGCGGGGTCGATCGCCCGGCCCGACCCGACGTAGGTGTCCCGCATGACCGAGTGGTTGCCCGAGTACCAGGTCGGGATCAGGACGGCGTTGTCCTTCGCCGCGTTGAGCGTGCCCATGGTCTGGTAGGCCAGCTGGCAGCCGCGGAGGGTGGCCCCCTCCTCGAGTACGAGATCGCCGATGTCGGCGAGCTCGAAGTCGCCGTGGACCGCAGCGGAGTAGTACGGGTTGTCGATCGGCATGGCCGGGCCTCGTCTCGGCAGCGGGGCGGACCGCGGGCACGGCCCTGCCCGGACGTTAGCGCTCCGTGACCCCGCTCACACGTCGAGTTCAGGAGTCGTGGAGGAAGGTCTCCAGGAGCTGCTGCGCGGCCAGCGCCGGGGTCAGCTCGCCGGCCAGCACCGCCTTCTCCAGCTGCGGGGCGGCCGCCCGGACGCCGGGGTGCGCGCGCAGCCGGTGCTCCAGGCCGTCGCGCACCAGCTGGCGGGTCCAGCGCACCTGCTGGCTGCGCCGGCGCTCGTCGAAGGCACCCGAGGCCCGGCGCCGGTCCTGGTGCTCGACCAGCTTGGCCCACACCTCGTCCAGGCCCTCGCCGGTCAGCCCGGCGCAGGTCAGCACCGGCACCTGCCACTCCTCGTCGTGGCCCCGCAGCATGCGGATCGCGCCGGCGAGCTCGCGGGCGGCCTTGCGCGCGTCGGCCGCACCGGGCCCGTCGGCCTTGTTCACCGCGATCACGTCGGCGATCTCGAGGATGCCGCGCTTGATCCCCTGCAGCTGGTCACCGGTGCGGGCCAGCGTCAGGAACAGGAACGAGTCGACCATCTCGGCGACGGTGATCTCCGACTGCCCGACCCCGACGGTCTCCACCAGGACGACGTCGTAGCCGGCCGCCTCGACGACGACCATCGACTCCCGCGTGGCCTGCGCGACCCCGCCGAGGGTCCCGGACGTCGGCGAGGGCCGGATGAACGCGTTCCGGTCCACCGACAGCCGCGCCATCCGGGTCTTGTCCCCGAGGATCGACCCGCCGGACCGTGCGGACGACGGGTCGACGGCCAGCACCGCCACCTTCGACCCGGCCGCCGTCAGGGTCACGCCGAGCTGGTCGATGAACGTCGACTTCCCCACCCCGGGGACGCCGCTGATGCCGACCCGCCGCGCTGCCCCGGCGTGCGGCAGCAGCTCGACCAGCAGCTCCTGCGCGCGCTCCCGGTGGTCGGGTCGGTGGGACTCGACGAGCGTGATCGCCCGGGCCACGGCCCGCCGGTCACCGGCCAGCACGCCCTCGACCAGCGCCGGGACGTCGACCTGCCGACCCGTCATCAGTGCCCGAGGTTCGAGGACAGGGTCCGCAGCAGCCGCTGCGCCGCCTCGGCCACCACCGTGCCGGGCAGGAACACCTCGGCCGCGCCCATCTCCTTGAGCGTCGGCACGTCGTCGGGCGGGATGACCCCGCCGACCACGATGACGACGTCCTCGGCCCCGAGGTCGGCCAGTGCCTGCCTGAGCGCCGGCACCAGCGTCAGGTGGCCCGCCGCGAGCGACGAGACGCCGACGACGTGCACGTCGGCCTCCACCGCCTGCCGGGCGACCTCCTCGGGGGTCTGGAACAGCGGGCCGACGTCGACGTCGAAGCCGAGGTCGGCGAACGCGGTCGCGATGACCTTCTGACCGCGGTCGTGGCCGTCCTGGCCCATCTTGGCGACCAGGATGCGGGGACGGCGTCCCTCGGCCTCCTCGAACGCCTCCGCCATGCTGCGGGTCTCCTCCATCGGCCCGGACGCTCCCGCCTCCTCGCGGTACACACCGGAGATGGTGCGCACCTGGCCCGCGTGCCTCCCGTAGACCTCCTCCAGCGCGTCGGAGATCTCCCCGACCGTGGCCTTGGCGCGCGCGGCGTCGACGGCGAGCTTGAGCAGGTTGGTGTCCAGCTCGCGACCGCGCCGTCCCTCGGCGGCCGCCCGCGCGGCGTCGGTGAGCCGGGAGAGCGCCTCCCGGACCGCGCCGTCGTCCCGGGAGGCGCGCAGCTCCTCCAGCTTGGCCTTCTGCTGGGCGAGCACGTCGGCGTTGTCGACCCGCAGCACCTCGATCGCCTCGTCGGCGTCGACCCGGTACTTGTTGATGCCGATCACCGGCTGCCGGCCGGAGTCGATGCGCGCCTGGGTGCGGGCGGCGGCCTCCTCGATGCGCAGCTTCGGGATGCCGTCGTCGATGGCCTGGGCCATGCCGCCGTGCTCGGCGACCTCCTCGATGTGCGCCCACGCGCGGCGGGCCAGGTCGTAGGTCAGCTTCTCGACGTACGCCGAGCCGCCCCACGGGTCGATGACCCGCGTCGTCCCCGACTCCTGCTGCAGCAGCAGCTGCGTGTTGCGCGCGATCCGGGCGGAGAAGTCGGTCGGCAGCGCGAGGGCCTCGTCGAGGTCGTTGGTGTGCAGCGACTGGGTGTGCCCCTGGGTCGCGGCCATCGCCTCCAGGCAGGTGCGGACGACGTTGTTGTAGACGTCCTGCGCGGTCAGCGACCAGCCCGAGGTCTGCGAGTGGGTGCGCAGCGACAGCGACTTGGGGTTCTTCGCCCCCGCCTCGTGCACCAGCTTCGCCCACAGCAGCCGCCCGGCCCGGAGCTTGGCGACCTCCATGAAGAAGTTCATGCCGATGCCCCAGAAGAACGACAGCCGGGGCGCGAACGCGTCGACGTCCATCCCGGCATCGACGCCGGCCTTCAGGTACTCGACGCCGTCGGCGAGTGTGTAGGCCAGCTCCAGGTCGGCCGTCGCTCCGGCCTCCTGGATGTGGTAGCCGGAGATCGAGATGGAGTTGAAGCGCGGCATCTCCCGCGAGGTGAACGCGAAGATGTCGCTGATGATCTGCATCGAGGGCTTGGGCGGATAGATGTAGGTGTTGCGCACCATGAACTCTTTGAGGATGTCGTTCTGGATGGTGCCCGTGAGCTGTCCGGGCGCGACCCCCTGCTCCTCCGCGGCGACGATGTAGAGCGCGAGCACCGGCAGGACGGCGCCGTTCATCGTCATCGAGACGCTCATCCGGTCCAGCGGGATCCCGTCGAAGAGCTGCCGCATGTCCAGGATCGAGTCGATGGCCACGCCGGCCATGCCGACGTCGCCCACGACGCGCGGGTGGTCGGAGTCGTAGCCGCGGTGCGTCGGGAGGTCGAACGCGACGGACAGGCCCTTCTGCCCGGCGGCGAGGTTCCGGCGGTAGAAGGCGTTGGACTCCGCGGCGGTCGAGAACC
>DATIMX010000107.1:0-1684 GCA_035474935.1 Geodermatophilus sp.
CTGGCGTTGGAGCTCGCCGCGGCCCGGCTGAAGCTCTTCACCCCCGGTGAGCTGACCTTCCGCCTGCGGCACCGCATGAGCATCCTGATCGGCTCGGTCCGCGACGTGCCCCCGCGGCACCGGACCCTGCGCGCTGCCCTGGCGTGGAGCCACGACCTGCTCAGGCCTGACGAGCGGGCTGCGTTCCGCCGGCTCTCGGTGTTCGCGGGCGGTGCGACCCTGGAGGCGGCAGGGCAGGTGTGCGCGCTCGGCGATCCGGTCGCCACCATCACCTCACTGGTCGACAAGAGCCTGCTGCACCGCCGGATCCGGCCCGGTGGCGTCACCGAGTTCGTGATGTTGGAGAGCCTGCGCGAGTACGCCGGCGTCCTGCTCGCGGAGCACGGTGAGCAGGAGGAGGTCGAGGCGCGGCACGCCCGGTACTTCGCGGACTTCGCGATCCTGGTCGATACCGCCGTCGGTGAGGCCGGCCGGGCCGAGTGGGCGGAGTCGGTCGGCCTCGAGCAGGGCAACCTGTGGAAGGCTTTGGCCTACGCCATGGCCGTCGCGGACGCCGGCCTGTCGCTGCCGCTGGCGGCCATCCTCGGCTGGTACGCCTCGGTACCGGCTGGGGACAAGCCGACGCTCCCGGACCGTGCTCCCGCCGGCGTCGACCCCGGACACCGCCGCGCGGTGGGCGACTCGCTGAGCCACGCCCTGCTGGTCGCCGCCGCACCGGCCCTCGGGCAGGGCGATCTCGACGACGTCGAGGTCCTGCTCGGCCGCGTGCTCGCGGTGGACGAAGACCGGCAGTGCACGGCGATCGCCGCGGCCGTCCTGGGCCATGTCGCACGGGCCCGCGGCCATACCGACCGGGCCGTCGGTCATCACGTCCGGGCTGCCGACCTGTTCGGCGCGCTGGGGAACCTGCCCGGGCTGGCCTGGTCGCGGTACGACCTGGCGCTGCTCGCCCGTCACCACGGCGACGCGGCCGGCGCCGTGGTCCTCCTGCGGGAGAGCCTGACCCGGTTCCGGGAAACGGGGGACGTCCGGGCCGCCGCCTGCGCGGCCTGGGCGTTGACGGTCGTGGAGGAGTCGGCGCGCGGGCGCGCGGACGGTGTGGAGCGGCTTCTGGCCGAGGCCCGGGGCTGCTGCGGGGTGACCCGGGTCCGTCCCGATGTCGCGACCTGCCTGGCCGGGACCGCACCGGAGGGTTGCGCCCGTCGTGAACCGCGGGTGTCCCCGTCGAGCGTCGGCCGGGTGGAGGTGCCGCCGGTGTTGACGGCCGTGCCCGCAATCGGCGTCGACCGCGGCCCGGCTCCGTCGGCCGACGAGGCGTGGTCGGTCCGCGGGCTCACCGTGCGGGAGCGGCAGGTCGCGCGCCTCGTCGCCGACGGCTCGACGAACCGGCAGATCGGCCGGGCACTCGGTATCGCCGAGAAGACCACCGAGGCGCACGTGCACAACATCATCCGCAAGCTCCGCGCCCACAACCGGGCCGAGGTGGCGGCGCGCGTGAGCGTCCACGACGACGCGGACAGCAGGGCTGCGGGCGGCCCCTTAGATGGTTCTCCCGATACCGGGGAGGGGACCGGGAGGCGTACTACGGACACGGTATGACGCAAGGAGGCGATCATGGCCGCGACCGCGGAGACGACGTCCTATGCGGTCGAGGGCCGGGTTCTGGAGGTCTGCACCTGCAAGG
>DATIMX010000108.1:0-3042 GCA_035474935.1 Geodermatophilus sp.
TCCTCGAGGTAGCCCCAGAACTCCGAGTCGGTGGTCTTGAGCAGCACCAGGTCCTTGACCCCGGAGACAACCCAGGTGGCCGACCCGTCGTAGGTGACGGTGGCGGTGCGCACGTGGCGCCCGTCCCGGACGAAGGCGTGCGGGTTGTCCAGCCGCGACCAGGGATACATCTCCAGTTTCACCCGCGCCCGGCCGATTGGTTCGGTGTCGTCCACGAAGTGACGCGCCAGCCGGATGCCGAACGACTCCGGCTGCGCGACGACGTCGTCCTCCTTGGCGAAGGCGTAGACCGTGTTCTTCTGCGTGTCGGTCGGCAGCACCGGCGAGTTGTCACCGGTGAGGTACGGCGGCTCCTGCCCACCAGAGAGCGCCACACTGACGTTGTAGTCGACCAGCTCGTGGGGGTCGCGGTCGCGGAACACCCGGACGACCCGGTTCTCCGCCTTGCCGTACTGGTTGTGGCCGAGCACGACTGCCATGGGGATCACTCCTGTCTAGGAACCTCGGTAGGTGGAGTAGGCGTACGGGCTGAGCAGCAGGGGGACGTGGTGGTGCCGGTCCTCGGTGACGGTGAAGGCCACCGTCACCTCGGGGTAGAAGCCGGTCTGGCCGGTCGCCGCGAACCAGTCGCCCGTGGCGAAGGTCAGGCGGTGCGCCCCGGCGTCGAGCCCGTCGGGAGCCAGGTCGCGCAGCCGGCCGTCGGCGTCGGTGACACCGTTCCCGAGCGGCCGCCAGTCCTCGCCCACACGGCGGTCCAGGGACACCCGCACCCCCGCGGCGGGTCGCCCGGAGACGGCGTCGAGGACGTGCGTCGACAGGGAGCTCACGGCTGCAGCGACCTCTCCAGCCGCAGGCGGGTGATCTGCCGCAGCTGCTCGGCGACCTCGCGCTGCTCGGTCTCGGGGTCGTTGCCCAGCCGGCGGCGGAGCTCGGCGAGCATCTCCGCGGGTGACCGGCCGGCCGCGCGGATCAGGAAGACCTGGTCGAAGCGCTCCTCGTAGGCGAGGTTGCCCTCGCGCAACGCGGCGCGGACCCCGGTGTCGGCGTCGGCCATCCCGGACTGCTCCTGCCGGGACCAGGCGGCCTCGGGGGACGAGCCGGCCACCCGCTGTCCGATGCGGGGGTGCGCCGCCAGCGCCTCGGCCAGGTCGGCGGGTCCGAGTTCCCGGACCGCGCGGTCGCTGGCGGTCAGGAGTGCGTCCACGTCGGCGTAGGGCCGGCCGGCGACCATGCGGGCGACCCAGGCGCGGGCCGCGCAGCAGGCCGCCAGCTGCTCCTCGGCCCGGTCGGCGGGTAGCGCGTCCAGCGTCTCGAGACCGGCCCGCAGCACGTCCACGGACCCGTTCACCGGGCGCCTCCCGCCAGCAGGGAGTGGACGGCGCCGGGGAGCGCGCTCGGGTCAGGAACCGGCCGGCCGGCGAGCACGTCGTCGACCGCCCGGCTGTCCAGGCCGCACTCCTGGCCCAGCACCTGCCGGGCCTGGCCGGCCGGCAGGCTGTTGAACCAGCGCAGCCCCAGCTCGGCCCGTCCCTGCTCGCTGAGGGCGCCGTGCAGCCGCACCCGGGCCATCCCACCGTCGGGGAAGACGTCGAGCCGGACGGTGTCGACCTCGCCGACGTCGGGCAGCCGGAACAGGTGGCGGGTGTCCGGCTGCAGTCGGGTCCGGGGCAGCAGCTCGGTCCAGTCCCCGGAGCCGGCCGCCGCACCGGTCCCGCGGCGGGTGCCCCGGAGGGCGGCCCAGCCGGGGGCGTTGCCCACGAACCAGCTGGTGTCCAGCTCGGCGAGGTGCACCACACCGGGCCCGGCGAGGGAGAACTCCACCCAGTCGTTGCCGTCGTCCCGGCGGCGGGCGGTCTCCCACCCCTCCCCCATCACCCGCGCCAGGCCGGGCGAGATGAGGTTCGTGGGCGAGGAGTAGAACATGTTGCTGCAGCCGCTCACCACGCCCCCGTTGGCGAGCGCGGCCAGGTCGAGGGGGCCGGAGCCCAGGAACCGGGGGTCGGGGACCACCTCGCCGTGCACCCGCAGCCGGGCCACCCCGCCGTCGGGGTACATGCACAGCCGGACGTGGGTGAAGCGCTGCGGCTGGTCGACCGCGAAGACGTTCTGCGCGTCCCCGGCGGCCGGCGAGCGGGGCACCAGGGGAACCCACTCCGCGTCCAGCAGCTCCGCCGGGGAGGGGTAGCCCTCGACCGCGGCCCCCTCGACCGACACCGCGGGCGGGTAGTTGCCCTTGAAGAAGGCGGTGTCGACGACGACCCCGCGCACGATGCCCGGCACACCCAGGCGGACGATGGCGACGTCGTGGCCGGGCTCGCGTCGCCGGCGGGTCTCCCAGCCGTCGTAGACCTGGCCCTTGTGCCCGAAGGTGTACGTCGAGTACGAGGGCGCCTCCGGCTTGATGAGGTTCTCCCGCTCCGCGAACAGCTCGTCGTTGGCGTAGACGACGCTGCCGCCCAGGCTGCGCGAGGCCAGGTCGGGCAGGTGGGTGGGGTCCTGCACCGGCGCCGCGTCGGCTCCGGCGCCCACCACCGCGACGCCGGACTGCTCCTGCACGGGACTGCTCACTGTCATGCCTCTCCTCGGGTCAGCAGGTGTCCCCGCGGCCGGTCGCCGGCCGGCTCTGCGCTGCCTACTTCATGGCCGCGCAGCCACGTGCTGCGGACGACCCCGTCGAGCCGCCGGCCCGCGTACGGGGTGATCGGGTTGCGGTGGAAGAGCGTGGTGGGGTCGACGACGAACCCCTCGTCCGGAGCGAAGACGCAGAAGTCGGCGTCGTAGCCGGGCTCGATGCACCCCTTGCGCTGCAGGCCGGCGAGCTCGGCCGGCCGCTCGGCCATCCACCGGGTGACGTCCACGAGGGTGAAGCCGCGGCGGCGCGCCTCGGTCCACACGTCGGATAGGCCGAGCTGGAGGGAGGAGATGCCGCCCCACGCCTCGGCGAAGTCGCCCAGGTCGAGCCGCTTGAGCTCGGGGGTGCACGGCGAGTGGTCGGAGACGATGCAGTCGATCGTCCCGTCGGCGAGTCCCTGCCACAGCCGC
>DATIMX010000109.1:0-19785 GCA_035474935.1 Geodermatophilus sp.
GGTGGCGATGATCGCCAGCGCCGCGACCCACTCGCTGATCGAGTCGCGCAGCACCACCTGGGTGGAGGCGTCGGCGGGCCGCAGGTCCAGCGCCTCGGCGACGGCGACCTCGACCGACGGGTCGATCAGCGAGTACGTGCCGACGGCGCCGGAGATGGCGACGACGCCGACCCGCTCGCGCGCGGCCCGCAGCCGGTCCCGGGAGCGGGCGGCGGCGAAGGCGATGTCGGCGACCCGGTGGCCCCACACGTCGGGCTCGGCGTGCACGCCGTGGGTGCGGCCGACCTTGATGGTGTCGCGGTGGGCGAGCGCGTGGTCGCGCAGCACCGCCACCAGCCCGTCGAGCCGGGCCAGCAGCAGGTCGGTGGCCTCGGTCAGCTGGACGGCGAGGGCGGTGTCCAGCAGGTCCGAGGAGGTCATGCCGTGGTGGACGTAGGCGGCGGCCGACCGGGGCTCGGTGTTGTCGGCCCACGCGGTGAGGAAGGCGATGACGTCGTGCTGCGTCGTCTCCTCGATCTCGGCGACCCGCTCCGGCGTGGGCGGCGGCGCGTTCCGCACGGGTTGCACCACCTCGGCGGGCACCCGCCCGGCCGCGGCGTGCGCCTCGAGGACGAGGGTCTCGACCCGGCACCACAGCTCGTACTTGTGCTGGTCGCTCCAGACCCGCCCCATCTCGGGGAGGGTGTACCGCTCGATCATCGGGGTACCGCCCGCCACTCGTCAGCTCGTCGCACCACGTGTCCCAGTCTCCCGCAGGCGAGATGCTGTCAGCGACGGCCCCTACTGCTCACCGGAGGAACCGATGCTGCGACGGGGCACCCACCTGCTGACGCGGGCCCGGGAGCGCATCCGCGCGGCCCGTGAGCACGACCCACACGCCTGGCCGCACCCCCACCCGGACGACGACGCGTACCTCGACGACGAGACGACCGACCACGCCGACGACACCGAACAGCCGCCCCTCGGCAGCCCCGAGCCCGGTGCACCGGACCTCGACGGCCCGCTCGGGCCCGGCGGGGTGAGCGGGCCGCCGGCGGGGACGGGACAGCGACGCGGGGACGCCGACCGGCGCCGTCGCCCCGCTCGGAGACTGGCCGCGGCCGAGGAGGAGGTGCCCCGGGCGCTGCGGGTGGCGGCCGCCTGGTCGTGGCGGCTGATCGTGGTCGTCGCCGGGCTCTACCTGCTGCTGTGGGCGGCCGCCTACGTCGCCGTGGTCGTGGTCCCGGTCATCGTCGCGCTGCTGCTGGCGGCGCTGCTGCAACCGGGTGCCTCGGCGCTGGTCCGCCACGGCTGGCCCCCGGTCCTCGCCGCGCTCACCATGCTCGTCGTCGGGCTCGGCACCGTCGCGGGGATCGTCACGCTGGTCGTCCAGCAGGTCGCCACCGGCTTCGGCGACCTCGCCGAGCAGACCGGTCAGGGCGTCGAGCAGGTGCGCGACCTGGTCGTGCGCACCTTCCCGGTCACCCGGACACAGCTGGAGAACGCGGTCACCCAGCTGCAGCAGACGCTGGTCGACAACGAGGACGTGCTGGCCTCCGGCGCGCTCACGACCGCCGTGACGGTCGGCGAGGTGGCCACGGGCATCCTCCTCGCGCTGTTCACCCTGTTCTTCTTCCTCAAGGACGGCCGCTCGATCTGGCTGTGGCTGGTCGGCCTGTTCCCGCGGGACTCGCGCGCGTACGTCGACGAGGCCGCCCGCCGCTCGTGGCGCACGCTCATCTCCTACGTGCGTGCCACGGCCGCCGTGGCGATGGTCGACGCGATCGGCATCGGCACCGGGCTGGCGGTCCTGGGCGTCCCGCTGGTCATCCCGCTGGCCGCGCTGGTCTTCCTGGGCGCGTTCATCCCGATCATCGGGTCGTTCCTGGCCGGTACCGTGGCCGTGCTGGTCGCGCTGGTCTCGAAGGGGCCGATCACGGCGCTGATCGCGCTGGCCGTCGTCGTGCTGGTCATGCAGCTGGAGGGACACGTCCTGCAGCCGCTGCTGCTGGGCCGGGCGGTGCGGGTGCACCCGCTCGCCGTGGTCCTCGCGATCGCCGCGGGACTGCTGATCGCCGGCATCTTCGGGGCGCTCATCGCCGTGCCGACCGTCGCCTGCGCCAACGTGGCCGGCACCTACCTGTCGCGGCGCTACGACGGCCCGCGCCCACCCGAGCCGCGCCCGGAGCGCGCCCGACCGGCGGTCAGCGCGCGGTAGCAGAAGGGCCCGATGCGTCCTCCTGATCGTTCAGGGGACGGTGATCCGGCCCTCGACCGCGGCCAGCGCGATGTCGGTGCGCCAGTGCGCATCGGCCAGCCGCACGCCGGCCACCCGTTCGTAGGCCCGCTGCCGGGCCGCGGCGAGGTCCGCGCCGACGGCGGTCACGGCCAGCACCCGCCCACCGGCGGAGCGGACGGTGCCCTCGGCGTCCACGGTGGTGCCCGCGTGCAGCACCCCCTCCGCGTCGGCCCCGGTGACCGGGTCGCCGGTGCGCGGCCGCTCGGGGTAGCCCGGTGCCGCGACGACGACGGTGACCGCGGCCCCGTCGTGCCAGCGCAGCGGCGGGTGGTCGGCCAGCGTGCCGGTGGCGGCGGCGTGCAGCAGGCCGCCCAGCGGTGTCTCCAGCAGCGGCAGCACGACCTGGGTCTCCGGGTCGCCGAAGCGGGCGTTGAACTCCACCACCCGCACCCCGCGGGAGGTCAGCGCCAGCCCGGCGTAGAGCAGTCCGGAGAACGGCTCGCCGCGGCGGCGCATCTCGTCCACCGTCGGCTGGAGCACGGTGGCCAGCACCTCGTCGGCCAGGCCCGGCGGCGCCCACGGGAGCGGCGCGTAGGCCCCCATCCCGCCGGTGTTGGGCCCGGCGTCGCCGTCGTCGCGGCGCTTGGCGTCCTGGGCGGGCAGCAGCGGCAGCACCGTCGTCCCGTCGGTGACGGCGAACAGTGACACCTCCGGGCCGTCGAGGTACTCCTCGACGAGCACCGCGCCGCCGGCGTCGAGCACGCGGTGCCCGTGCGCCACGGCGGCGTCCCGGTCGGTCGTGACGACGACGCCCTTGCCGGCGGCCAGCCCGTCGTCCTTGACGACGTACGGGGCACCCGCCTCGTCCAACGCGGTCTCCAGCTCGGCCGGCCCGCCGACGGGCCAGGACCGGGCGGTCGGGACGCCCGCGGCGGCCATCACGTGCTTGGCGAAGGACTTGCTGCCCTCGATCTGCGCGGCCTGCTCCGACGGGCCGAAGCAGGCGATGCCGGCGTCGCGGACGGCGTCGGCCGCACCGGCGACCAGCGGCACCTCGGGGCCGATGACGACCAGGTCGGCACGCCAGGCGGTGGCCAGCGCGGCGACGGCGACCGGGTCGGCGACGTCGACCGCGGCCGGCTCGGCGATCGCCCGGGTGCCGGCGTTGCCCGGCGCGCAGGCCAGCGCGGTCACCGCGGGGTCGGAGGACAGAGCGACGCACAGGGCGTGCTCCCGGGCACCGGAGCCGATCACGAGCACGCGCACGGACGGCGACCCTACCGATGAAGGGCCCCGTCCTCCCCGGGAAGGACCCCCTTGCCCCGCCCACTCGCAGGCTCGCGGCGGGCCCCTGCAAGGGGGCCGTCAGGGCTCGGGGCGGTGCCCTGGACGGGGCCTCAGCGCAGCCGGTTCGGCTGGGAGCGGTAGGAGCGGTGCAGCGCCCGGACGCGGGCGTGCTCGGCGGCCCGGGCGCGGGCGTCGGAGCGCAGCGCCTGGCGGTGCACCTCGGCCTGCAGCTTCCGCCAGGCGGTGTAGCGGGCGGGGTCGAGCCGGCCATCGTCGATCGCCGCGGCCACCGCGCAGCCGGGCTCGGTGCGGTGCGCGCAGTCGCGGAACCGGCACGCGGCGGCCAGCTCGGTGACGTCGGCGTACGCGGTGTCGACGCCGGCGTCGTCGACCAGGCCGAGCTCGCGCATCCCCGGGGTGTCGACGAGCAGGCCGCCGCCGGGCAGCAGGTGCAGCTCGCGCGCGGTCGTGGTGTGCCGGCCGCGGCCGTCGGTCTCGCGGACCCCGCGGGTGGCCGCCACCGCCGTCCCGGCCAGCGCGTTGGCCAGGCTGGACTTGCCGACGCCCGACGGGCCGACCATCGCCGCCGTCCGCCCGGGGCCCAGCAGCGCGCGGACGGCGTCCACCCCCTCCCCCGTCACCGAGCTGATGGCCAGGACGTCGACGCCCACGGCGTCCTCCGCGACGGCCAGCAGCGCGGCGGGGACGTCGTCGCACAGGTCGGCCTTGGTGAGGACGACGACCGGTGTCGCGCCGCTGCCCCAGGCGACGGCGAGGTAGCGCTCCACCCGGCGCAGTCGCGGCGCCGTGGTCAGCGCGTCGACGACGAGCACCAGGTCGAGGTTGGCCGCGATCACCTGCTCGGCCGACGTCCGCCCGGCGACGACGCGGGTGAACGCCGTCCGGCGGGGAAGCACCGCGACGGCGAGCTCCCCGCGCAGCGCCACCCAGTCGCCGACCGCCGGCCCGGTGCCCTCCAGCAGCGCCGCGGCGGGGTGCGCCCGCAGCTCGCCGTCGGCGGTCAGCACGGTCAGCCGGCCGCGGTCGACCCGCGCGACGCGGCCGGGGCGGGCGCCCGACGGCAGCTCGGCGTCGAGCGCCGGCACCCAACCCAGGAGTGAGATGTCCGTCACGTCGGCATGGTCCCGCGCAGGTCAGCGGGCTGTCCTCCGATTTGTGTGCCAGGCGTCGGCGCGCGTTCGCGTCATGGACACCTGGCTCGGGTGTTGTAAAGGACATGCGCGCGATCGCGTCGCCGGCAACGGTCCCGGCGACCCGCCCTGCCCGTCCCGTCATCGTGGGCCACCGCGGAGCCCCGGCGTACCGGCCCGAGCACACCGCGGCCAGCTTCGAGCTCGCCATCGACCTCGGCGCCGACCTCATCGAGCCCGACATCGTCGTCAGCCGGGACGGCGCGCTCGTCGTCCGGCACGAGAACGAGCTCTCCCACTCCACCGACGTGGCCGACCACCCCGAGTTCACCGACCGGCGCACCACCCGCGCCGTCGACGGCCGCCAGCGCACCGGCTGGTTCACCGAGGACTTCACCCTCGCCGAGCTGCGCACACTGCGCGCCGTCGAGCGGATGCCGGCGCTGCGCCCGTTGAACACCACCTACGACGGGCAGGCCGGGATCCTCACCCTGGCCGAGGTCGTGGCGATCGCCCGCCGGCGTTCGACCGCGTCCCGGCAGGTGCGCGTGCTGGCCGAGCTCAAGAAGCCCAGCTGGTTCGACCACGAGGCGGGCGTCCCCGTTCCCGAGCTCGTCGCCGCCGAGCTGCGCCGCCTCGACGCGGCCCGGCCCGACGGGACCGTCGTCGTGCAGTCCTTCGACGCCGCCGCGCTGCGGCAGCTGCGGGCCGACCTCGGGGACCGCGGGCCGACGATGCTGCAGCTGGTCGACGACGCCGGCACCGACGACCAGCTGGTCACCCCGTCGGGCCTGCGCGAGGTCAGCACCTACGCGCAGGGCATCGCCCCGAGCCGGCACCGGATCCTGCTGCGCGACGCGGACCAGGAGATGACCGGCATCTCGGACCTCATCGCCCAGGCCCACCGCGCCGGGCTCGTCGTCGTGCCGTGGACGCTGCGCCCCGAGAACGCCTTCCTGCCCCAGCACCTGCGCCGCGGCGAGGCCGCCAGCGGCACCGGGGACATGCGGACCGAGGCCCGCCTGCTGCTGGCCCTCGGCGTCGACGGGCTGATCACCGACGCCCCCGAGATCGCGGTCGCCGCGAGGCAGGAGCTCCAGGTCGCCGCCGCGTAGCCGGGGACGCGAGACTCCGAGCGGCACGACACCAGCCGGGGACGGCACCCGGCCGGGGTGGACCGGTCGCGGGGGCCCCGGCTCCCTCCAGGGCACCGCCCCGAGCGTGCGAGGGGTGGGGAGGAGGGGGTCCTTCCACTGACCAGGACACGGGCAGCGGCTCAACGGCGGCCGGGACGGCACCTGGCCGCGGTGCGGTCCGGTAGGACCGCGATCAACTCAGCAGGTCGTGGAGGACGACGTTCTCGTCGCGGCCGGGGCCGACGCCGATCACGCTGATCCGCGCGCCGGAGAGCTCCTCGAGCCGGCGCACGTAGGCCTGCGCGTTGGCCGGCAGTTCGTCGAAGGTCCGGCAGGTCCGGATGTCCTCGAACCAGCCCGGCATCTCCTCGTAGACCGGCTCGGCGTGGTGGAAGTCGGTCTGCGTCATCGGCATCTCGTCGTGCCGGACGCCGTCGACCTCGTAGGCCACGCAGATCGGCACCGTCTCCAGCCCGGAGAGGACGTCGAGCTTGGTGAGGAAGTAGTCGGTGATGCCGTTGACCCGGCTGGCGTAGCGGGCCACGACGGCGTCGAACCAGCCGCAGCGGCGGTCGCGGCCGGTGGTGACGCCCACCTCACCGCCCTGCTTGCGCAGGTACTCGCCCCACTGGTCGTGCAGCTCGGTGGGGAACGGCCCGGAGCCGACACGGGTCGTGTAGGCCTTGAGGATGCCGACCACCCGCTCGATGCGGGTGGGGCCGATGCCCGAGCCCGCCGCCGCGCCACCCGCGGTCGGGGACGACGACGTGACGAACGGGTACGTGCCGTGGTCGACGTCGAGCAGGGTGCCCTGCGAGCCCTCCAGCAGCACCCACTCGCCGGCGTCGAGGGCGTTGGCCAGCAGCAGCCGGGTGTCGGCGATGCGGTGCTTGAGCTGCTCGGCGTAGCCGGCGTACTCCTCCACCACCTCGTCGACGTCGATCGCCTTGCGGTTGTAGACCTTGACCAGGACCTGGTTCTTCTCCTCCAGCGTGCCCTCGAGCTTCTGCCGGAGGATCGACAGGTCGAGCAGGTCCTGCACCCGGATCCCGGTGCGGGCGACCTTGTCGCCGTAGGCCGGGCCGATGCCGCGGCCGGTGGTGCCGATCCGGCGCTTGCCGAGGAACCGCTCCGTGACCCGGTCCAGTGCCCGGTGGTGCGGCATGATCAGGTGGGCGTCGGCCGAGATGACCAGCCGCGAGGTGTCCACGCCGCGCTCCTCGAGACCGGCGAGCTCGCCGATGAGCACCTCGGGGTCGATGACGACGCCGTTGCCGATGACCGGCGTGCACCCGGGCGTCAGGATCCCCGACGGGATGAGGTGCAGCGCGTACCTCTCGCCGTCCGGCGTGATCACCGTGTGCCCGGCGTTGTTGCCGCCCTGGTACCGGACGACGTACGGAACCCGCCCCCCGAGCAGGTCGGTGGCCTTGCCCTTGCCCTCGTCGCCCCACTGGGCGCCGATCAGCACGACTGCCGGCATCTCGCTGTCGTCCCCCTCGGACTCGTCACCGGCGGTCGACCGGCTGGCAGGTGGCAGGGTATCGGCATGCCCCTCGTCGAGTTCGACCTGCGCGGTCTCGCGCCCGGTTCGGCGCCGGCGCGCGAGGACGTCGCACCGGCGGCCGAGGCCGGCGCCCTGCTGGTGAGGGGGCCGGTGCCGGCGCTCGCCGCGGTGCTCACGACGCTCTGGAAGGCCGGGCGGACCGCCGACGTCCCCGTCGCCTGGGAGCCCGCCGGCGACGGCGACTCCACCGCCCTGGCCCGCGCGCTCGGCATCGGCACCGGGACCGCCCGGGAGCTGGGCCTGGTGCGCGACGACCACGGCGGTGTGCTGCTGCACCACGGCCGCCTGGAGGCGGCCGTGGACGACCGGCGCCGCCCGCTGGCGCGGCGGCTGGGCGCGCAGGCGCACCACGACGCCGCCAAGATCGCCGACGGGCAGATCACCCGCATCGACGTCCGGCCCGACTGGCGGGCCGTGGACACCCTCGACGTGACCGTCATGACGCTGCCGCTGCGACCCGGCCGCCGCACCCGGGGACGGGCGGTGCAGATCGCCAGCGACCCGGCCCGGGTCGTCCGGGACGGCGTCCCGTACCCGCGGCCGGTCGACCGCTGGACGTGGTACGCCGACGACCGGGTGCGCTGGCGGCTGCAGCCCTGACGAAGGCCCCCGTCCTCCTCATCCCTCGCCAGCTCGGGACGAGCCTCCGGACGGGGCCGGCGGCGGTGCCCGGGAGGGGCCGGGGGGCCGGGACGGGACCGCCCTCAGGTGAAGATGCTGACCCCGCCGGGCCCCACGAGCAGGCCCACGATGATCAGCACGATCCCCCACAGCAGCTGCCTGCGGACGATCGCGACGATGCCGGCGACCACGAGGACGACGGCGAGGATCCAGAGAAGTGTGGCCATGCGGCACCTCCGGGAACGGGCGTCCGGACCGGACGCTGGGTACGGAGAGTAAACGATCTCCAGCCGTTCGCGCCTGTCCTGCGTCCTCCCATCACGGAGGGTGAGGTCAGGCTGCGGGGCGTCCCAGCCGCGCGCGGAGGTCGACGTGCCAGTCGACCTGCACCCGCCGGCCCACCTGCCCGCACGGCCGGACCAGGTCGAAGCGGGTGAGGACGGCGCCGGAGTCGGCCCACAGCAGCGCCAGGTGCCCCGGGGTGGGCCGCGGCTCGTCGGGGTCGAGGGCGAGCTGCAGCTGGCGGCTCGGGTCCTGCCGGTAGAAGGCGCGCAGGCCGTCGGTGGCCGCGGCGGGCAGCTCGCCGTCGTCGGACCGCCAGACCCGCAGCACGTCCGTGGGGGTGCGCAGGATCAGCCCGCTCATCGGCAGGCCCAGGTTGTCGGTGCCGGCGTCGAGGAACTCGAGCTGGCGGACCTGCAGCGGGTCGGAGAGCTCGTCGGGGCCGGCGCCCCACGGTCGCAGCCGCTCCATCGCCTCGCGACGGACGAGCTGGTGGTCCAGGTGCCGGTCGGCAGTCGGGTTCCAGCCCTGCTGTGCGTGGATCGCCGCGCTGACCGCCACGCCGGCCGACAGCGCCTCGTGGACGGCGAGCAGCAGCGGTCGCAGGCGCGCGGTCACGGCGGCGGGTGAGTGGTCCACGGGAGCAGTGTGCGGGTCGGTGCCGACGGCACCCGGAGGGCAGTGCGGGCGTCCTGCGCGGATAGCCGGTGCGGCAGCCCCGGCAGTCCGCGAGGAACGCCCGCACTGTGCTGTCTAGGGCGCCAGGGAGGGGTCGCAGTCGCGCAGCAGCTGGGTGCAGCGCTCCTGCTCGTCGGTCTCGCCGATCGCCTCCGCGGCGCGGGCCAGCACCGTCACGCAGCGCAGGAAGCCACGGTTGGGCTCGTGCGACCACGGCACCGGGCCGTAGCCCTTCCACCCGTTGCGGCGCAGCGCGTCGAGGCCGCGGTGGTAGCCGGTGCGGGCGTACGCGTAGGCCTCGATGACGTCGGTGAGCACCTGCTCCGGACGGTCGATCGCCTCCTCGGCCAGCGCCGCCCACGCCGCGCTCACCGTGGGGTGGTGGGCGGCGACCTCGGCCGGCGGGTCCCCGGCCGCGAGCTCGGCGTCGGCCTCCGGGTTGCCGGGCAGCAGCGTGGCCGGCGGCTCGCCGAGGAGGTTGTGGTGCGGGTGTCCCATCAGGCGCCCTGCGACTGGCCGGCCGCCAGCAGGTCCTCGCACGCCTCGACGATGCGCGCGGCCATGTTGGTCTCGGCGAGCTTCATGTAGGTGCGCGGGTCGTAGGTCTTCTTGTTGCCGACCTCGCCGTCGACCTTCAGCACGCCGTCGTAGTTGGTGAACATGTGGCCGACGATCGGCCGGGTGAAGGCGTACTGGGTGTCGGTGTCGATGTTCATCTTCACCACGCCGTAGGAGAGGGCCTCGCGGATCTCCTCCTGCGTCGAGCCCGAGCCGCCGTGGAAGACCAGGTTGAACGGCTTGGCGCCGTCCCCGAGGCCGAACTCCTCGGCGACGACGTCCTGGCCCTCCTTGAGGATCTCCGGGCGCAGCTTGACGTTGCCGGGCTTGTAGACGCCGTGCACGTTGCCGAAGGTCGCCGCGAGCAGGTACACGCCCTTCTCGCCCAGGCCGAGGGTCTTCGCGGTGGCCACGAAGTCGCCGGGGGCGGTGTAGAGCTTGTCGTTGATGTCGTGCGAGACGCCGTCCTCCTCGCCGCCGACGACGCCGATCTCCACCTCGAGCACGATCTTGGCGGCGGCGCACTTCTCGATGAGCTCCGCGGCGATCTGCAGGTTCTCGTCGAGGTCGATGGCCGAGCCGTCCCACATGTGCGACTGGAACAGCGGCGCCTGGCCGGCGTCGACCCGGTCCTTGGACAGGGCGATGAGCGGGCGCACGTAGGCGTCGAGCTTGTCCTTCGGGCAGTGGTCGGTGTGCAGCGCGACGTTGACCGGGTACTTCTCGGCGACGACGTGCGCGAACTCGGCCAGTGCGACGGCGCCGGTGACCATGTCCTTGACCCGGGTGCCCGAGCTGAACTCGGCGCCGCCGGTGGAGACCTGGATGATGCCGTCGCTGCCGGCGTCGGCGAAGCCGCGCAGCGCGGCGTTCACCGTCTCCGACGAGGTGCAGTTGATCGCCGGGTAGGCGAAGCCGCCCTCCTTGGCCCGGTTGATCATGTCGGCGTAGACCTCGGGGGTCGCGATGGGCATGCGGGGCACTCCTTGCGTCGGTGGCGGCGCTGGTCCGGCGGCCAGTATCGCGCCCGGCTCCACCGCGGCGACACCCGCTACTCGGCGGTCTCCGGTCCGACCTGCAGGCCGAGAGCGGTCACGAGCACCACGGCCTGCCCGCCGTCGACCCGGGCGCCGGTCAGCTCGACGTCCCGCGGGTCCAGCGCGGACAGGTCGCTGCCGCGCAGGTCGGCGCCGGAGAGGTCGGCACCGGACAGCTGCGCGGCGGAGAGGTCCAGGTCCCGCAGCGTCGCCCCGGCCGCCCGCACGTCCGTGAGGTCGGCCTCGCGCATCCGCGCACCGGTGAACCCCGCCCGCGACAGGTCCGCGCGCCGGAGGACGACGAAGGACCAGTCGCCGCCCTCGACGGTGGCCAGGTCGAAGGTGCAGCGGTCGAAGGTGCTGCCGACCAGCTTGCAGTCGGTGAAGACGGCCTGGGCGAACGAGCAGCCGGTGAAGGTGCAGTTCAGGAACGCGGCGTCGGTGTGCCGGCTGAGGGTGAACCGGCAGTCCCGGAAGACGCAGTCGGTGAAGACGGCGCCGTCGTCCGTGGTCTCGGACAGGTCGACGCGGCTGAAGGTGACCCCGGTGTGCTGCTGGCCGGAGAGGTCGTCGCCGTACCAGTCCTGGTCGCGGACGTCGGTCGCGGCGGCCACCTCAGCCCTGCTCCACCCGGCTGGCCACCCTCGCGGCGACCACCACGGGGTCGTACACCGGCGAGAACGGCGGCGCGTAGGAGAGGTCCGAGCCGGCGAACTCCTCGGCGGTCAGCCCCGCCCAGATGGCGGTGGCCAGGACGTCGATCCGCTTGCCGGAGCCCGGCCCGCCGACGACCTGGCCGCCGAGCAGCTGCCCGGAGCCGCTGTCGCTGATCAGCTTGACCGCGATCCCCGCGGCGCCGGGGAAGTAGCCGGCCCGCGTCGTCCCCTCGATCGTCTCGGTGCGGAAGTCGTACCCGGCGGCCTCGGCCTGCCCGCTGCACAGCCCGGTGCGCCCGATCTCCAGATCGCCCACCCTGGTCAGCGCGGTGCCCAGGACGCCGGCGAAGCGGGCCGCCTGCCCGCCGATCACCGAGCCGGCCACCCGCCCCTGCTTGTTGGCGTGCGTGCCCAGCGCGACGTGCACCGCCTCGCCGGTCAGCCGGTGGAAGGTCTGGCTGCAGTCGCCGGCGGCGTAGACCGTCTCGTGCGAGCGGCTGCGCTGGGTGCGGTCGACCTCGACGGCCCCGGTCTCGCCGATCCGCAGGCCGGCGGCGCGGGCCAGCCCGACCTCGGGGCCCATGCCCAGCCCGAGGACGACGAGGTCGCAGGGGTAGCTGCCGGCGTCGGTGGTGACCGCCCGTGCCGCGCCGTCCGGGCCGGTCTCGATCGCGCGCACCGGCTGGCCGGGCTGCACGTCGATGCCCATGTCGCCCATCGCCTTGCAGACCCGCTCACCCATGTCCCGGTCCAGCAGCGACATCGGCAGGTCGTCGGCGAGGACGACGGTGACCTGGAGGCCGCGGGCCTGCAGCGCCTCGGCCATCTCCAGGCCGATGTAGCCCCCGCCCAGCACGACCGCCCGGCGGGCGCCGGCGGCGACCGCGGCACGGATGTCGGCGCCGTCGGCCAGCCGGTGCACCCCGTGGACGCCGGGTGCGTCCAGACCGGGGACGTCCGGGCGCAGCGGGCGACCGCCGGTGGCGACCACCAGCCGGTCGAAGCCGAGCGTCTCGCCGGTGCCGGTGCGGGCCGTGCCGGCGTCGAGGTCGAGCTCCTCGGCGCGGGTGCGGGTGCGCACCTCGATGTCGCGGGCGGCGAACTCCCGCGGTGTGCGGGCGATCAGCTCGTCGCGGTCCTCGACGACGTCGCCCACCCAGTAGGGGATGCCGCACGCCGAGTACGAGACCTCCAGGCCCTGCTCGAGGACGGTGATGGCGAGGTCCTCGGCCGGCCGCAGCCGCCGGGCCGCCGCGGCCGCGGACATGCCGGCGGCGTCCCCTCCGACGACGAGCAGCCGCTCTGCGCTCATGACGCCAGACTGTCACGCCTCCGCTGCACCGTGCCGGGGGCGAGCAGGCCGGATGAAGGCCCGGGCTACTCCAGGCCGAGGTCGGCGAGGGTGAACGCGGCTCGGTACTCCAGGCCCGCCGCCTCCACCGCGGCCCGCCCGCCGCGGTCCACGACGACCGCCACGGCGACCGGCTCGGCGTCGGCCTCGCGCAGCGCCTCGACGGCGGCCAGCGGGCTCGACCCGGTGGTGGAGACGTCCTCGACCACGAGGACGGCGCGGCCGGCGACGTCGGGCCCCTCGATCCGCCGCTGCAGCCCGTGCGCCTTGCCGGTCTTGCGGACGACGCACGCGTCGAGGAAGCCCTCCCCGGCCGCCGCGGCGTGCAGCATCGCCGTCGCCACCGGGTCGGCCCCCAACGTGAGCCCGCCGACGACGTCGTAGCGCAGGTCACGGGTGAGCTGGCGCATGACCCGGCCGACCAGCGGGGCGCCCTCGTGGTGCAGCGTCAGCCGGCGCATGTCGATGTACCAGTCGGCCTCCTGCCCCGAGGAGAGCGTCACCCGCCCGTGGACGACGGCGAGGTCGACGACGAGCTCGCGCAGCCGGTCACGGTCGGGCAGGGCAGCTGAGGCCGTCATGCGGCCGACCCTAAGAGGACCCCGTCCTCCTCACCGCTCGCGGGCTCGCGGTGAGCCTCTGGACGGGGCCACGACGGGCCCCTGAGGGAGGCCGTTCCAGCACGCTCAGGCGGGCGGGGTGAGCACCTGGTCGAGGACGTAGACCGTGGCGTTCAGGGTGGGCAGGTTGCCGCAGATGACGGTCGCGTCGGTGGCGCTCAACAGGGTCTGGTCGGCGCTGACCGTGAAGACCTCGCCGGCCCCGTCGATGGTGACCTGGCCGCCGTCGAGGGTGGTGTGCGTGCCGGCCAGCTCGCCGGGCCCGAGCCGGCCGGCGATGACGTGGTGGGTGACCAGGGCGGTCAGCCGTGGGGTGTCGGCGAGCAGCGGGTCCAGCGTGGCGGGAGGGACGGCGGCGAAGGCCTCGTCGACCGGGGCCAGCACGGTGAGGTCCGGGGTGGCGTCGAGGGACGCGGCGAGCGCGGCCGCGTGCACGGTGGCCATCGTGGTGGTCAGCCCGGGGACGGTCGACATCGCGGTCGCGGCCGGGGCGGCGGCCAGGGCGGCCGGGCTGCCGGGGCCCTCGGGCGGGAGCGCGGCACAGCCGGGGCCGAACGGGCCGGTCGGCGCGGACGGGGGAGCCTGCGGTGCGGACGTCGTCGTGGGGGCGCTGCTCGCCGCGGCGACGTCGTCCGCCGGCCCGTCGGAGCCGCAGCCGGCCAGCGGCAACGCCAGCACGGTCGCGGCGGCGAACAGGGCGCGGCGGGTCGGAGTGCGCGTCACGGGGCGGGGCTCCTTCGTCGGGTGCCCGGCCATCATCCCCGGCGCGGCGCACCACAACCGGTAACGGCGCGACAGCAACCCGGTACGCGACCGCGGGCCGCCGTCCGTTCGGACGACGACCCGCGGCCGGCCCCCGGAGGGGGTCCTCGTTCAGCCAGCAGCCGGGGCGAGCACCTGGTCGACGATGTAGACGGTGGCGTTCGCCGTCTGGACGTTGCCGCAGATGACCGAGGCCGGGGTGCCGGTCACGGTCTGGGCGACGGTGAAGTCCTCGCCGGAGCCCTCGATGGTGACCTCGTCACCGCCCAGGGTGGTGTGCGTGCCGGCCAGCTCGTCGGGGGCCAGGCGACCCTCGATGACGTGGTGGCTCAGGATCGCGGTCAGCTGGGCGTTGTCGGCCAGCACCGCCTGCAGCGTGTCCGGCGGGATGGCCTCGAAGGCCGGGTTCGCCGGGGCGATCACGGTGACGTCCTGGGCGCTGTTGAGGGTGTCCACCAGGTTGGCCTGCATGACGGCCTGGGCCAGCGTCGACAGCGCCGGGTTGTTGCTGGCGGCGGTGGCGACCGGGTCGTCGGTCATGCCGGTGAAGGAGCCCTCACCGTCGGCCGGGACGGCGGCGCAGCCCTCGCCGAAGGGCTCCTCGGAGGACATGCCGCTGTCGCTGGGCGCCGACGAGCTGCTGCCGCCCATGGCGTCCTCGCCGGCGCTGCTGGCGGCGCTGCCCGCGCTGCCCGCGGCGTCGGCCGCGGTGTCCTCGGTGCCACAGGCGGTGATGCTCAGTGCGAGGGCCGAGACACCGGTCAGCAGGGCGGTGCGGGGGAGGGTGCGCTTCACGTGGATCTCCTTGGTCGTCGTGCTCGGTTCTGGCCCTGTCCCGCAGAGCGGGGCGGGGCCGCGCCTGCGGCCGGCGGCCGAGACGAGTCCGGGAGGTGGTGGGTCAGGTCGCGGTGACCCGGATGGAGTGCAGTCCGCTGGACCCGTCGGGGAAGGGCTCGGCCCGCTCCCCGGTCTGCACCTCGCCCTCGGCGCTGGTCGCGCGGACCGTGAGCTGGTACGAGCCGGGCCCGAAGTCGTGGGGCAGCACCCACTGCCGCCACAAGTCGGCGTCCACCTGCGGGGAGAGCTGCGCCGGCAGCCACGGCCCGTCGTCGACCCGGACCTCGACGGCGCTGACGCCGCGGGTCTGTGCCCAGGCCACGCCGGCGATCGGACGGCGGCCGGCCGGGAAGCGGCGCAGCGGGGCGGGGGTGTCGATGCGAGAGGCGATCTTGATCGGCGCCTGCGCGGCCCAGTCGCGCTCGGTCCAGTAGGCGTCGAAGGCGCCGTAGGTGGCGGCCTCGATGCCGGTCATCCACTTGCAGGCCGACACGTAGCCGTAGAGCCCGGGGATGAGCATGCGCACCGGGAAGCCGTGCTCGACGGGCAGCGGCTCGCCGTTCATCCCGAAGGCGATCATCGCGTCCTCGACCTGGAGCGCCGCGCGGGCCGGGGCGCCGATGGTCATGCCGTCCGAGGAGCGGCAGACCAGCTGGTCGGCACCGGACCGGATGCCGTTCTCGCGGAGGAAGGCCCCCAGCGGGATCCCGAGCCAGCGCGCGGTACCGGCCAGCCGGCCCCCGACCGTGTTGGAGACGCAGGTCAGGGTGGTGTCGCGCTCGATGACGTCGTCGCGGCCGAGCAGGTCGTCGAGCGTGTAGGTCCGCGGTGCGTCGAACATCCCGGTGAGCGTCAGCCGGTAGTCGGCCGGGCTGATCTGGGGCACGGTGATCGCGGTGTCGACCCGGTAGAACTCGCGGTTCGAGGTGAACAGCGGCGTCAGGCCCTCGACCTGCGGGGCGAGGTCGGCACCGGCGGGCAGCGACGCGGCCGGAGACGCCGGCGCCGGGAGGGTGAGGTCGGCGCGCGCACCGCCGACGTCCAAGCGGCGCAGCAGCAGCCGGCCCGCACCGCCGGTGACGACGGCGGCACCGGCGGCGGCGCCGCTGGTGAGGAAGAACCGCCGGCGGTCGAGGCCGGCGCCCTTGCGGTCGCCGGAGCCGAGGGCGGCCTGCAGGCGCTCGTCGAGCGGGGCTCTGTCGTCGGGACGGGAGTCGGTGGTGCCGGCGGCCGGCACGGTGAGCGGGGCCAGCAGCGCGAGCAGCGCGACGATGCCCGCGCCGGCGCCGACGAGGGCCGGCAGCGCGTCGAGGGGGCCGCCGGCGGGGCCGGTGACCGCCGCGGTGGCCCCGACCACACCGAACAGCGCGATCCCGACCACCCCGACCGCCCGGCGGCGCAGCGCCAGGACGCCGAGGACCGCGGCGTAGACCGCGACGACCACCAGCGTGCCGACGACGAGGGCTGTCTTGTCGTGCTCGCCGAAGGTCGCGATCGCGAAGGCCTTGACCGGCTCCGGGACGAGGGTGATGACCGTGTCGCCGACGGCGACGACCGGCGAGGACTGCGGACCGACGAGGCCGGCGACGAGCTCGGCCGCACCCAGCGCGACACCGGCGGAGAGCAGCCCGGCCGCGGCGGCCAGCGGACGGCGCCCGCGGCGACGCGGTGCGTCCGGGCCGGTCGCCGCGGCCGGGGTCTGCTCGGTGGTGGTCACGACTGGTCTTCGTGACCAGCCGCCCTATGGGTTCACGGATCCGGTAACGGTTCCGTAACGAGCCGTCAGCGCAGTCCGGCCTGCCGGCGGGCGGTCATCGCCCGGTACCACTCGTTGGACGGCCGGCGGGCCAGCAGCACGATGCCGACGGCCAGCAACAGCAGCTGGAACACCGACAGCGCGCTGAGGAAACCGGTGGTCGGCTGCCCCAGGCCCACCAGCCCGCTGACGAGGGCCAGCCCGCCCAGCACGAACAGCACGATGCGGGCCCAGTTGTGGCCCTTCCACGCGAAGAAGATGAACATCGCCTGGAGGGCGGTGAAGACCAGCCCGATCACCGCGCCCACGACGAGCAGCGAGCGGACGGACTCCTCGGAGAACTGGACCCCGGACGTGGCCAGCTCCTGGTTGACGATGCTCTCCAGGCTGCCGAAGGCCACCGCGGAGCCGATCAGCCCGAGCAGCAGGTTGGCCACGAAGGCGCCGGTGCCGAAACGGACGGTGTCCGGCCGGGGCGGGGCCTCCGGCGAGAAGTGCTGTCCCGGAGCGGACGGCGCGGCACCGTAGCCGTACGGCGGCTGCCCCTGCCAGCCCTGCTGCGGGTCCTGCCAGCCCTGCTGCGGGTCCTGCCAGCCACCCTGCTGCGGGTCCTGCCAACCGCCTTGCGGGGGCGGCGGGTTCTGCCAGCCCTGCCCCGGCGGCGTCTGCCAGCCGGGGTGGCCCTGCGGCGGCTGCCCCTGCTGGGGGTCCTGGCCGCCCTGCCCTGACGTCATCACTCGCTCCCTGGTCGTTCCTCGGGTGTCCCGCCCGATGATCACGGACCCTTCGGGACCGGACCAGTGCCGATGGCCGATCGAGACCGGATCGGTGCGGTGCGGTGCGGTGCGGTGACGTCATCGCCGAGACGCGCAGCCTCCCGCGCCCGTGACGCGCGCGGGCCCGCCGCCCCCGGTGGGACGACGGGCCCGGCGGCCTCCCCACGGTCCCGCGGGGGAGCCTGGTGAGGCGGTGGAACGGCCACCCTGCGAGGACCCGCCGGCCCCCTGCAGGGTCCCGCCGCGAGCGTGCGAGTGGCGGGGGCAGGGGGTCCTCTCACGAGGCGGGGGGGAAGGGTGGTCCTCCATCAACCGCGGCGGACGGTCAGGCCCTCACCGGCGAGGTCCTGCGGGGCGTCGACGACGACCTCGTCGCCGTCCCGGATGTCACCCGCAAGCAGCGCCCTGGCCAGCTGGTCGCCGATCGCCGACTGCACCAGCCGGCGCAGCGGGCGGGCGCCGTAGACCGGGTCGAACCCGTTGATCGCCAGCCACTCGCGCGCGGCGTCGGTGACCCGCAGCGTGAGCCGGCGGGCCGCCAGCCGGCGGGCGAGGACGCCGACCTGGATGTCGACGATGCCGGCCAGCTCCTCGCTGCCGAGGGCGTGGAAGACCACGACGTCGTCCAGCCGGTTGAGGAACTCCGGCTTGAAGTGCTGCCGGACCACCTCCATGACCGCCGACCGGCGCCGCTCCTCGTCGACGGACTGGTCGGCGATCAGGTGCGAGCCGAGGTTCGACGTCAGGATCAGGATGGTGTTCCGGAAGTCCACCGTGCGGCCCTGGCCGTCGGTCAGCCGGCCGTCGTCGAGCACCTGGAGCAGCACGTCGAAGACGTCCTGGTGCGCCTTCTCGACCTCGTCGAACAGCACGACGGTGTAGGGCCGCCGCCGCACCGCCTCGGTGAGCTGGCCACCGGACTCGTAGCCGACGTAGCCGGGCGGGGCGCCGACGAGCCGGGCCACCGAGTGCTTCTCGGAGTACTCGCTCATGTCGATGCGGACCATCGCCCGCTCGTCGTCGAACAGGAACTCCGCCAGCGCCTTGGCCAGCTCGGTCTTGCCGACGCCGGTCGGGCCGAGGAACAGGAAGGACCCGGTGGGCCGGTTCGGGTCGGCGACGCCGGAGCGCGCCCGGCGCACGGCGTCGGAGACGGCACGGACGGCGTCGGGCTGGCCCACGACGCGCCGGCCCAGCTCCTCCTCCATCCGCAGCAGCTTCTGGGTCTCGCCCTCGAGCAGCCGACCGGCGGGGATGCCGGTCCAGGCCTGGACGACCTCGGCGATGTCGTCGGGGCCGACCTCCTCCTTGAGCATGGAGTCGGTGCCCGCGACCGAGGCCTCGGCGTCGGCCAGCGCCTTCTCCAGCTGGGGCAGCCGGCCGTAGCGGAGCTCGGCGACCTTGGCCAGCTCGCCGTCACGCTCGGCCCGCTCCGCCTCCAGGCGGGCCCGCTCCAGCTCCTCCTTGATCTGCTGGATGCGGACGATCGCGCTCTTGTCCTGCTGCCACCGGGCGGTCAGCTCGTCGAGCTGCTGGCGCTTGTCGGCGAGGTCAGCCCGCAGAGCCGCCAATCGCTCGACGGAGGACGGGTCGTCCTCCTTGGACAGCGCCATCTCCTCGATCTCCAGCCGGCGGACGGCGCGCTCGACCTCGTCGACCTCGACCGGCCGGCTGTCGATCTCCATCCGCAGCCGGCTGGCCGCCTCGTCGACCAGGTCGATCGCCTTGTCCGGCAGGAAGCGGGCGGTGACGTAGCGGTCGGACAGGGTGGCGGCGGCGACGATGGCCGCGTCGGTGATCCGGACACCGTGGTGGACCTCGTAGCGCTCCTTGAGGCCGCGCAGGATGCCGATGGTGTCCTCGACCGAGGGCTCGCCGACGAAGACCTGCTGGAAGCGGCGCTCCAGCGCCGGGTCCTTCTCGATGTGCTCGCGGTACTCGTCGAGGGTGGTGGCCCCGACCATGCGCAGCTCACCGCGGGCCAGCATCGGCTTGATCATGTTGCCGGCGTCCATCGCCGAGTCACCGGTGGCGCCGGCGCCGACGATGGTGTGCAGCTCGTCGATGAAGGTGATGACCTCGCCCTCGGACTCGGCGATCTCCTGCAGGACGGCCTTGAGCCGCTCCTCGAACTCGCCGCGGTACTTGGCGCCGGCGACCATGCTGGCCAGGTCGAGCGCCATCAGCCGCTTGCCCTTGAGGCTCTCGGGGACGTCGCCGGCGACGATGCGCTGGGCCAGGCCCTCGACGATCGCCGTCTTGCCGACGCCGGGCTCGCCGATCAGCACCGGGTTGTTCTTGGTGCGGCGGGAGAGCACCTGCACGACGCGGCGGATCTCGGTGTCGCGGCCGACGACCGGGTCGATCTTGCCCTCGCGGGCCCGCTCGGTGAGGTCGACGGCGTACTTCTCCAGGGCCTGGAAGGTGCTCTCCGGGTCGGCGGTGGTGACCTTCCGGTTGCCGCGCACGGTGCGGAAGGCCGCCAGCAGCGC
>DATIMX010000110.1:0-14989 GCA_035474935.1 Geodermatophilus sp.
GCGCTCCTTGAGGTCGGCGACCACCGGGGTCGCCAGGACGATCGAGGAGTACGTGCCGGCCGCGAGGCCGACGAACAGCACCAGGGCGAGGTCCTTGAGCGTGCCGACCCCGAGCAGCCCCGCGCCCACGAACAGCAGGCCGGCCACCGGCAGCAGCGCGATCACCGACGTGTTGATGGAGCGCATGAGCGTCTGGTTGATCGCCAGGTTGGCCGCCTCGCTCCAGGTCATACGGGCGCTGCGTTCCAAGCCCTTCGTGTTCTCGTCGACCTTGTCGAAGACCACGACGGTGTCGTAGAGCGAGAAGCCCAGGATGGTGAGGAACCCGATGACCGTCGAGGGGGTGACCTCGAAGCCGATCAGCGCGTAGACGCCGGCGGTGACGACGATGTCGTGCAGCAGGGCCGCGATCGCGCCGACCGCCATCTTCGGCTGGAACCGCAGCGCCAGGAAGGCGATGACGGCGACCAGGAACACCACCAGCGCGACGAGCGCCTGGTTGGTGATGTCCTGGCCCCACTGGGCGCTCACCGCCTCGGGGCTGACCTGGTTCGGCTGCACGCCGGCCGCCCCGGCGACGGCGTCCACGACCGCGCGCTCGGTGTCGTTGTCCAGCGCCCCGGTGCGCAGCAGCAGCGTGTTGCTGCCGACCACCTGCGCAGAGGCCACCTCGGCACCCGCACCCTCGGCGGCCTGCTGCACCTCGGCGAGCTGCTCGGTGGAGCCCGGCAGCCGGAAGCTGTTGCCGCCGGCGAAGTCGATGCCGAGGTTGAAGCCGCGGAACACGACCGCGGCGATGCACAACAGCACCACCACGGCGGTGACGCGGTAGATCAGCCGGCTCCGTCCGACGACGTCCAGCCCGGCCTCGCCGTTGTAGAGCCGGTGCGCGAGGGAGACCCCGACGCCGGCGCGCCGCTCACCGTCGTCGGCGAGCAGGCCGGCCTCCACGAGCGCCTCGTCGCCAGCCGCGGCAGCGGCGTCCCGCTGCACCTCGGCGGAGTCCTGCTGCTCGTCGCCGTCGGTGCCGGCGAGCAGCTCCTCGTCGGCGTGGTCGCGCGGGGTCATCGGGTACTCCTGTTCCGGGCGTCGGCAGCGGTGGTCCCACCGGTGCCGGCGCCGACGAGCTGACGGTCGCGCGCCCGGCCGGTCGGCAGCGTCCCACGCGGTCGGTCGACCGCGCCGAGGCCGGAGAACCGGCTACTGGCGAAACCCGTGAACCGCGACAGCACGGCGAGCAGCGGGTGGGTGAAGAGGAAGACGACCACGAGGTCGAGCACGGTGGACATGCCGAGGGTGAACGCGAAGCCCTTCACGTCGCCGATCGCCAGCACGTAGAGGATCGCCGCGGCGAGGAAGCTGACGGCGTCGGCCGAGAGGATGGTGCGCCGGGCCCGGACCCATGCCCGCGGCACCGCCGAGCGCAGCGTGCGGCCCTCGCGGATCTCGTCCTTGAGGCGTTCGAAGTAGACGACGAACGAGTCCGCGGTGATGCCCAGCGACACGATGAACCCGGCGATGCCGGCGAGGCTGAGCGTGAAGCCGATCTGCCGGCCAAGGACCACCAGGACGGCGTAGACGACCACCGCCGACAGCACGAGGCTGGCGATCATCACCAGGCCGAGCAGCCGGTAGTAGAGCAGCGCGTAGATGAAGACCAGCGCGATGCCGATGGCTCCGGCGATCAGGCCGGCGTGCAGCTGCTCGGCGCCCAGCTCGGTGGAGATCGACTGGGCCGTCGCCTGGGTGAAGGTCAGCGGCAGCGCGCCGTAGCGCAGCTGGTTGGCCAGCTCCGTGGCGCTCTCCTGGTCGAAGGAGCCGGTGATCGTGGTCGGGTTGCTGGTGATCGCGCCCTGGATGGTTGGCGCGGAGATGACCCGGCCGTCGAGGGTGAACGCGACGTTGTTGCCGACGTTGGCCGCGGTGTACTCGGCCCAGGTCTGCTCGGCGTCGTTCTGGAAGTCCAGCAGCACGACCCACTCGCCGGTGGCCTGCTGGGTGCCGGCGCTGGCGTCGGCGACCTGGGTGCCCTCGATGATCGCCGGGCCCAGCAGGTACTTGGCCGAGCCGTCCTGGGTGCACGCGGCGACGTAGCTCTCGGGCAGGTCGACCTCGGGGGTGGTGTCCTCCGGGTCGCAGGTCAGCGTGGCGTACTCGGCGGCGGCCTGCTCCTGCGTGACCGGCGGGGCGCCGGGCTCGGGCAGCGAGGGGTCGGCGACGGCGTCGTCGGAGGGCGCGGCCGGGGTGGCCGCGTCGCTCGGTGCGGCGGAGTCGGAGGGCGCGGCCGGGGTGGTCGGCGTGGCCGGGTCCGTCGGCGCGGCGGAGTCGCTGGGTGCCGCGGAGTCGCTGGGTGCCGCGGGCTCTCCGGCGGCCGGGGGCTCCTCGGCGGGCGGGGCGGCCGGCTCCGGGCCCTGGACGACCGGGCGGAAGCGCAACTGCGCGGTCTGGCCCAGCTCGCGCGCCTGCTCGCCGTCGTCCCCCGGGACCGAGATGACGATGTTCGAGTCGCCCTCGGTCACCACCTCGGCCTCCGCGACGCCGAGGCCGTTCACCCGCTGCTCGATGATCTGGCGGGCCAGCTCGAGCTCCGTGGGATCGGGGGCCCGACCGTCGGGCGTGGCCGCGGTGAGGGTCACCGTCGTCCCGCCCCGCAGGTCGAGGCCGAGCTGCGGCGTGCGGGTGTCGCCGGTGAGGAAGACGAGGCCGTACAGGACGGCGACGACGAGCAGGAAGGCGCCGAAGTACCGGCGCGCGGGCAGGGTGCGTTGGGCCACGGGGCGGCTCCAGGTCAGCGGGTGCGGTCGGCCGGGCCGCCGTCCGCGTCGTCCCCGGGGAAGACCGTGCCGTCGGCACCCGGGCCGCCCACCGCGGGCTTGCGGACCTCGAGGACCGCCTGCCGGGCGAAGGTCACGACCACGCCGGGGGCGATCTCCAGGTCGACGGTGCCCTCACCGAGGGCGGCGACGGTGCCGTGCAGGCCGGCCGTCGTCATGACCGGCGTGCCCGGGGTCAGCGACTCCTGCAGCACCCGCTGCTTCTCCTGGACCTTCTTGCGCTGCCGCGCCGGGACGACGATGAGCAGCACGAAGGCCAGCACGAGGATGACGAGCGGGAACAACTCCACGACAGATGTGCCTCTCTACCGCGGCGTACCGGCCGCGGTGGGTGCGGCCCGGGACGGGACCGCTCGGGTGCGTCGGCTGCGGCGCGGGGCATCCGGGCGACCGTGCGGGACGCGCGCGGCGGCGCCGGACGAGTTGCGCGCCAGCGCTCCGCAGTCTAGGCGTCGAAGAGGGTCTCTGACGACGACCCCGGGGCCTGTGGGTCGGCTGTGACCCGACCGAGGGGGACGCCGCCGCGCGGCACGGGCTGGCCGAGGTGCTGCCAGGCCGCCTCGGTGGCCACCCGGCCGCGGGGCGTGCGGGCCAGCAGGCCGGCGCGGACGAGGAACGGCTCGCACACCTCCTCCACGGTGTGCGGCTCCTCTCCCACGGCCACCGCGAGCGTGGCGACGCCCACCGGCCCGCCGCCGAAGCGCATGACCAGCGCCTCCAGGACCGCACGGTCGAGCCGGTCCAGGCCCAGGTGGTCGACGTCGTAGAGGGCCAGCGCCGCCTCGGCGACCGCGCGGGTGACCCGGCCGTCGGCGCGCACCTCGGCGTAGTCGCGCACCCGGCGCAGCAGCCGGTTGGCGATGCGGGGCGTGCCCCGGGACCGGCCGGCGATCTCGGCCGAGCCGTCCGCGGTGAGCTCGACACCCAGCAGCGCGGCGCTGCGCGCCAGCACCCGCTCGAGCTCGGCCGGCTCGTAGAACTCCATCTGGCCGACGAAGCCGAAGCGGTCGCGCAGCGGCCCGGTGAGCAGGCCGGCGCGCGTGGTCGCGCCGACCAGCGTGAACGGGTTGATCTCCAGCGGGATGGCGGTCGCCCCCGGCCCCTTGCCGACGACGACGTCGACCCGGAAGTCCTCCATCGCCATGTAGAGGAGCTCCTCGGCCGGACGGGCGATCCGGTGGATCTCGTCGATGAAGAGCACGTCGCCGGGCGCGAGGTTGGACAGCATCGCGGCCAGATCGCCGGAGCGCTCGATCGCCGGGCCGCTGGTGATCTTCACCGACGTCCCCAGCTCGGAGCCGATGATCAGCGCGAGGCTGGTCTTGCCCAGCCCGGGCGGGCCGGAGAGCAGCACGTGGTCCGGCGGACGGCCGCGCCGCTTGGCGCCCTCGAGGACCAGCTCCAGCTGGCGGGCCACCTTGGGCTGGCCGATGAAGTCGGCCAGCGAGTGCGGGCGCAGCGCGGACTCGACGACCCGCTCCTCGTCGCCGGCTCCCCCCGACACCGAGAAGTCGCGGGCCAGGCCCTCCGCCGGCTCCGCGGACAGCCCGCGGTCGAACGGGCCGCTCATGACCGGCCCAGCAGCCGCAGCGCCTGGCGCAGCAGGACGGCGACCTCCACCGAGCCGGTCGCGGTGACCTGCTCGTCGGCCAGCGGGGCGAGCTGGACGATCGCCGCGTCGGCCTCCTTGCTGCTCCAGCCCAGCCCGACCAGGGCCGCGGCCAGCTGGTCACGCCACGGGGCGACCGGGGTGACGGCGGGCAGGCCCGCGGGCGCGGCCGCGCCGTCCAGCTGGGTGTCGACCGAGGTCGTCCCCAGCCGGTCACGCAGCTCGAGGATCAGCCGCTCGGCGCCCTTCTTGCCGATGCCCGGCACCTGCATGAGCGCCTTGACGTCGGCCATCGACACCGCCCGGCGCACCTCGCGCGGCGGATGGATGGCGAGGACGGCCTGGGCCAGCCGCGGGCCCACGCCGTTGGCCGTCTGCAGCAGCTCGAACAGCTGGCGCTCGTCGTCGTCGGCGAAGCCGTAGAGGGTGAGGGAGTCCTCCCGGACCACCAGGCTGGTCGCCAGCCGGGCGCTCTCGCCCACCTGCAGGCGGGCGATGGTGCCCGGGGTGCACTGCACGGCCAGGCCGATGCCGCCCACCTCGACCACCGCGCCGTCCGGCGACACGGCGGCCACCCGGCCGTTCACGCTCGCGATCACCGTCGCGCTCCCGTCGCGATCGGCACGCGGCCACGGAGGGGCACGCCGGTCAGCGGTGTGATCACCTCGACACCCCCTGCCAGCGCGGCAGCGTCCGCTGCACCACCGGCGCTCCGATCCCGCCCGCGAGCGCGGCCACCTTCAGCCGCTGCTGCGCCGGGCCGCGCCAGGCGTGGCAGACGGCCAGGGCCAGCGCGTCGGCGGCGTCGGCCGGCTTGGGCGGGGACGCCAGCCCCAGCACCCGGGTGACCATCAGGGTGACCTGCTCCTTGTCCGCGCGGCCGCTGCCGGAGATGGCGGCCTTGACCTCGCTGGGCGTGTGCCAGGCGACCGGCCGGTCGGCCTGCGCCGCGGCCAGCGCGGCCACGCCCGCGGCTTGCGCCGTCCCCGTGGCGGTGCCCTTGTTGTTCTGGGTGAAGACCCGCTCGATCGCCACGACGTCGGGCCGGTGCTCCCGCAGCAGCGCGGTGACGGCGGTGTGCAGCTCCAGCAGCCGCAGCTCCAGGTCGAGCTCCGCGGCGGTGCGCACGACCCCCACGCCGACGACCGTCGGCCGCGCGCCGGGACGCCCGTCGACCACCCCCCACCCGCACCGGGTGAGGCCCGGGTCGATGCCGAGGACCCGCATGGAGCCGCCTCCTGACGTCAGCCGAACTGGTGTTCGACCCACGCTAACCCGCCCGACCGACGGGGACAGCTCTCGACACGCCCGGTCGGCCCCTGCAGGGCCCCACCGCCGGCCCCGTCCAGGGCACCACCCTGAGCTGGCGAAGGGTGGGGAGGACGGGGCCCTTCCATGGTGGGGCAGGGAGTCCTAGATCTTCTCGAGCACCTCGTCGGAGACGTCGTAGTTGGCGAAGACGTTCTGCACGTCGTCGCAGTCCTCGAGCGCGTCGATGAGCCGGAAGACCTTGCCCGCGGCCTCCTCGTCGAGCTCGACCGAGACGCTGGGCACGAAGCCGACGTCGGCGGAGTCGTAGTCGATGCCGGCGTCCTGCAGGGCGGTGCGCACCGCGACCAGGTCGGTCGGCTCGCACACGACCTCGAAGGTGTCGCCCTGGTCGCGCACCTCCTCGGCCCCGGCGTCCAGCACGGCCATGAGCACGGTGTCCTCGTCGACGGCGTCCGACCTCGACACCACGACGACGCCCTTGCGGGAGAACAGGTAGGAGACCGAGCCGGGGTCGGCCATCGACCCGCCGTTGCGGGTCATCGCCGTGCGGACCTCCATGGCCGACCGGTTCTTGTTGTCGGTCAGGCACTCGACGAGGACGGCGACACCGCCGGCGGCGTAGCCCTCGTAGGTGATCGTCTGGTAGTCGACGCCACCGGCCTCGAGACCGGCACCGCGCTTCACCGCGCGGTCGATGTTGTCGTTGGGCACCGAGCTCTTCTTCGCCTTCTGGATGGCGTCGAACAGCGTCGGGTTGCCCGTCGGGTCACCGCCGCCGGTGCGCGCCGCGACCTCGATGTTCTTGATCAGCTTGGCGAAGAGCTTGCCACGCTTGGCGTCGATGCCGGCCTTCTTGTGCTTCGTCGTCGCCCACTTGGAGTGGCCGCTCATGAGTCCTCCTCGTTCCCGGCGCCGACGCCGGCCCTCTCGGCCAGGTGGCGGCGGACGATGTCGACGAACAGCGCGTGCACCCGGCGGTCCCCGGTGAGTTCGGGGTGGAAGCTGGTGGCCACCAGGTTCCCCTGGCGGACCGCGACGATCCTACCGTCGGCGGCTCCCCCGACGATCCGGCCGAGGATCTGCACGCCCTCCCCCGCCTCCTCGACCCACGGCGCCCGGATGAAGACCGCGTGCACCGGTCCGCCGGCCACGCCCTCGATCTCCACCTGCGACTCGAAGGAGTCGACCTGCCGGCCGAAGGCGTTGCGCCGCACCGTGACGTCCAGCCCGCCGACGGTGACCTGGTCGGGCGGGGCGTCCACCAGCCGGTCGGCCAGCATGATCATCCCGGCGCAGGAGCCGTAGACCGGCAGCCCGTCGGCCACCGCCGCGCGCAGCGGTTCGAGCAGGCCGGACCGCGCGGCGAGCTTGGCCATCGTCGTCGACTCCCCACCGGGGACGACGAGCGCGTCGACCGCGGCCAGCTCCTCCGGACGGCGGACGGCCACCGCCTCGGCACCCAGCTCCGGCAGCGTCGCGAGGTGCTCCCGGACGTCTCCCTGCAGGGCCAGCACACCGACGACGGGCTTCCTCGACACGAGGCACCAGGCTACGTACCCCGGCTCAGGGCCCGGCCGCCCGCCGCGAGCTCCAGGTCAGCAGCCGCTCCAGCGGGCCGCGGCCCAGCCGCCACCGCCACACCGACGCCAGCGCCAGGGCGGTGAGGGTGAACCGCACCCACAGGCCCCAGTCGTCGGAGGAGTCGGCCTCCAGCAGCCGGATGGCCACGATCTGCGCGGTGTAGACCGACAGCGCGAGCGCACCCACCGAGGCCAGCGGGTACGTGGCCCGCGGCAGCAGGTCGGCGACCACGAGGCACACCCCGATGACGGCGACCGCGACCCCGCCGGAGCCGACCACCTCGAACGGCGTCGACGTGTGCGGCTGGGCGCCGGCGAACCAGGCCGGGTCCCACGAGCCGGAGGCGCCGAACCCGGCCTCGATCCCGTCCAGGTCCTGCCCCGGCGCGAGCTGGCGGGTGCTCATCCAGCCGCCGAGGTAGCCCAGCACCGCGGCGCCGGTCCCGCCGGCGACCAGGCCCGCACGCACCCGGGCCGCCCCCAGGTCCGACCGGCCGACTGCCAGCCCGACCAGCAGGAAGGCCAGCCAGACCGCCGCCGGGTAGTAGCCGGTGAACAGCAGGAACGTGAAGGCGTCGCCCTCCTCGTCCAGCTCGGTGGCGTACTGCCCGACCGCGAGGGTGAGCGGCGGCGCGACCAGGGCGACGACGCCGGCGGCGAGCAGCAGACGCGCGGGCGGCCAGCGCAGGAACGGCAGCGCGAGGACGAAGAGCACCGCGTAGACGCCCAGGATGATCGCCACGAAGGTGTCGAGCAGCTCCAGGACGCCGCCGATCGCGAACACCCAGGCGGCGCGGACCAGCACGCGGGTGCGGGCCCCGGCGAGCTCCTGCCCGGTGGCCGGCGTCCGGCCGCCGGAGAGCAGCGCGATGGAGACGCCGGCCAGCGTGGCGAACAGGATCGACGAGCGGCCGTCGACCACCGCCCGCCAGGTGCCCGGGTCCCAGCCCAGCTCGCCCGTGGCGCCCAGGTGGGCGCCGAACATGCCGAGGACGGCGAGCCCGCGGGCGACGTCGACGCCGACGATCCGCCGTCCCGACGCGGTCTCCCGCGCCGGGACGGCGGGGGCGCGGGCATCCTCGACGTCGTCCCGCTGCGCCGTCATGCGACCTCCTCGCTGGCGCTCGTCGGTCACCTGCCGGGCC
Source organism: Geodermatophilus sp. (assembly GCA_035474935.1). Lineage (GTDB taxonomy): Bacteria > Actinomycetota > Actinomycetes > Mycobacteriales > Geodermatophilaceae > Geodermatophilus. The sequence continues at coordinate 8,441 of DATIMX010000110.1, forward strand.
GTGCTGCGCCCATGCGTGACCTCGCGAGCCCGGTCACGTGCTCACCAGCCGCGGGTGGCGTACCGCTCGCTCTCCGGCAGCGTGGCGACGTCGATCCCCACCATCGGCTCGCCGAGCCCGCGGGAGACCTTGGCGATCACGTCGGGGTCGTCGTGGAAGGTGGTCGCCTGCACGATGGCCGCGGCCCGCCGCGCCGGATCGCCGGACTTGAAGATGCCCGAGCCGACGAAGACGCCCTCGGCGCCCAGCTGCATCATCATCGCCGCGTCCGCCGGGGTGGCGATGCCGCCCGCGGTGAACAGCACGACCGGCAGCTTGCCCAGCCGGGCGACCTCGGCGACCAGGTCGTACGGGGCCCGCAGCTCCTTGGCGGCGACGAACAGCTCGGTCGCGTCGAGGGTGCCCAGCCGCCGGATGCCGGCGCGGATGGCGCGCACGTGCCGCACGGCCTCGACCACGTTGCCGGTGCCGGCCTCGCCCTTGGAGCGGATCATCGCCGCGCCCTCGGCGATCCGCCGCAGCGCCTCACCCAGGTCGGTGGCGCCGCAGACGAACGGCACGGTGAACTCGCTCTTGGCGATGTGGTGCGCCTCGTCGGCCGGGGTGAGCACCTCGGACTCGTCGATGTAGTCGACCCCGAGGCTCTGCAGCACCTGCGCCTCGACGAAGTGGCCGATGCGGGCCTTGGCCATGACCGGGATGGAGACCGCGCCGATGATGCCCTGGACCATGTCCGGGTCGCTCATCCGCGCGATGCCGCCCTGGGCACGGATGTCGGCGGGCACCCGCTCGAGGGCCATGACGGCGACCGCGCCGGCGTCCTCGGCGATCCGGGCCTGCTCGGGGGTGACGACGTCCATGATGACGCCGCCCTTCAGCTGCTCGGCCATGCCGCGCTTGACGGCCTCGGTGCCGGTGGTGCCGGGGACGGTCGTGCTGTGCTCTGCCACGGGGACTGCCTCGGTCTCGGACGTCGGGAGGGGCCTCCGATGCTACGGGCGCGCGCGGCCGCCCCCGGCGGCGCTGCCGGTGACCTCGCGCAGGTCGTCCTCGATGTCGAAGAACCGCGGCAGCGGCCGGGAGGCGTGCAGCCGCAGCAGGCTGGGCAGCCGGCGGGTGCGCAGCGCGGCGGTGTCGCGGACGGCGTCGTTGTAGAAGCGCCGGGCCAGCCCGAGCCGGGTCGCGGTCCCGTCGAGGTCGGCACGCAGCGCGGTCGGCAGGCCGGGCAGGTCGGCGGGCAGCTCGCGCAGCTCGCGGCCCAGGGCGTTCTCGGCGAGCTCGCGGTCGCCGGCCCGGGGCGCGCGGACCTCGCGGACGCAGGCCGCCAGCCGGGCGGCCCGCTCCCTCCCCACCGCGCCCGCGTGGTCGCGGGCGAGCTCGGCGGCCAGGGCGGCGCGCCGGGTCAGCTGGGTGTCCAGGGCCGTCCAGGCCCGATCGACCCGGGCCTCCAGCCGGCGCAGCCGGGTGAGCGTCCACGCCACCCAGGCGGCCAGCAGCAGGACGACGACGGCGGCGAGCAGCAGCCAGACGTCGGGGGTCACGACGGGTCAGGCTAGCGCTGCACCCACCGACGCAGGGCCGACCGAGCCGGTGCGTTGCCCGAGAGGGTGGCGAGGTCGGCCAGCCGGTCGTCGTCGGTCGCGGTGACCGCGCCGCTGCCGGGCAGCACGACGGTCTCGTAGACGGCGAGCACCCGGCGGGCCACCACCGACCAGTCGTACTCCGCGGCCACCCGGCGGCCGGTCCCGGACAGCCGCGCGCGGCGCCCGGGGTCGGCCAGCAGGTCGCAGAGGGAGCGGGCGAGGTCGTGGGCGTCGCCGCGGCGCACCAGCACACCGGTGGCGCCGTCCTCGAGCACCGCGGCGAAGGCGTCGAGGTCGCTGGCGACGACCGGCGCCCCGGCCGCCAGCGCCTCGATGAGCACGATGCCGAAGGACTCCCCCAGCAGGTTGGGCGCGCAGTACACGTCGACCGACCGCAGGAACGCCCCCTTCTCCGCCTCGGTGAGCTCGCCGAGCAGCGAGACGTGCGGTGCGAGGTCCTCGCCCAGCAGGTCCCGGACGGCGTCGGGGTCGCCGCGGCCGGCGATGAGCAGCTGCGCGCCGGGGTGCCGGCGGACGACGGTGCGCATCGCCTCCAGCAGCACCGGCAGGCCCTTGCGCGGCTCGTCGTAGCGGCCGAGGAAGCCGATGGTCGGCCCGTCGACGCCGCGGGTGCGGCCGGGCAGCGAGGGACCCTCCGCGAACGCCGCGACGTGCACGCCGTTGGGGATGATCACCGCGTCGCCGCCGAGGTGCTCGACCTGCACCCGGCGGGCGAAGTCCGACACCGCGATGCGCCCGGCGATCTTCTCCAGCCAGGGCCGGACGAGCGGACCGAAGGCGGCCAGGGTCTTGGACCGGGTCGTGGCGGCGTGGAAGGTCGCCACGATCGGACCCTCGGCCATCATGCACACCGACAGGCCCAGCGACGGCGACGCGGGGTCGTGCACGTGGACGACGTCGAAGTGCCCCTCGCGCAGCCAGCGGCGCACCCGGGTGGCGCTGACCGGCCCGAACTGCACGCTGGCCATCGAGCCGTTGTACGGGACGGGCACGGCGCGCCCGGCCCACGTCGCGTACTCGTCGGGCAGCGACTCCTCGCGCTCGGCCGGGGCGAGCACCTCGACGTGGTGGCCCATCCCGCGCAGCGTCTCGGCCAGGTCGCGCACGTGGTACTGCACCCCGCCGGGGACGTCCCACTGGTAGGGGCAGACCAGCCCGATGCGCATCAGTCGCCCTCCACCCCGGTCCGGCTCGGCGAGCTCGCCGGAGCGCGTCCCGCAGGCGGGTCGGGCGGGACGTCGTCCCAGATCCGGCCGGGGACGTGCCAGTCCTCGGGGCGCTCGGCGAGGCCGGCGGTGAACGCGTCGGCCACGCCCTGCATCGCGGCGGGCACCCGGTCGCGGAGCCGTCCGGGTCCGCCGACCGGCACCTCGGGCTGGACGTCGAAGGCCCAGCCGCGGTCGGTGAACCGGCAGATCGCGGGGTGCAGCGCGGCGCCGGTCTGGGCCGCCAGCAGGGCGGGCCCACCGGGCATGGTCGCCCGGCGGCCGAAGAACTCCACCGGCACGCCGCCGGCGCCCAGGTCGCGGTCGACCAGCAGACAGACCCAGCCGCCATCGTCCAGCCACTCGCGCAGCACCGCCGAGCTCGGCCGCGGCCCCCCGGTGAGCGGCACCACCCGCATGCCCAGCGTCTCGCGGAACTCCAGGAACCGCCGGTAGAGCGACTCCGGCCGCAGCCGCTCGGCCACGGTCATGAACGGCCCGCCCAGGAAGTCCACCAGCCACACGCCGGCGGCGTCCCAGTTGCCGCTGTGCGGCAGCGCGAACACCACGCCGCGGCCGTCGGCCCGGGCGCGCTCCATGTGCTCGACGCCGGAGCTCACGGTGTCGGCCACGATCCGCTCCCGGGACAGCCGCGGCAGCCGGAACGCCTCCTGCCAGTAGCGCGCGTAGGAGCGCACCCCCCGCGTGGTCAGCTCGTCGAGCGCGTCCTCGTCGAGCCGGCCGCCGGTCGCGACGCGGAGGTTGGCGCGCAGCTGGCGCACCCCGCGGCCCTCCCGCGCGGCGGTCCAGCGGCCGGCGGCGTCGAAGGCGCTGCGGGCCACCGGCTCGGGCAGGGCCCGGACCGCGCTCCAGCCGGCGGCGTAGCCGAGGTCGGTCAGCTGCGCCGTGACCCGGGCAGGCAGCCCCGGCCGGCCGGGGACCAGCCGCAGCCCGGCCGCCGTCCCCGCCGACCCGGCCGTCGCGGCGTCCGTCCCGGGCGCGTCGGTCACGGCACCAGGCCCGAGGGCGGCGGGGTCGAGGGGGACGGCGGCGGGGTCGGCAGCGCCCGGCCGCGGGCCTGGCGGTGGACCTCGGCGAACCGTTGCCCCACGGTGACCGCGCTGCCCACGGTCAGCACCCACAGGGCCACGTGCAGCGCGTACGGGATGCCCAGGCCCAGGAAGCCGGTGCCGACCAGCACGAGGATCAGCCGCTCGGTGCGCTCCACGACGCCGACGTCGCAGCGGAGCCCCATGCCCTCGGCACGGGCCTTGACGTAGGAGGTGAGCACGCCGAGCACCAGGCACAGCAGCGCCAGCAGCACGATGAGCCGGTTGTCGCCGGCCCCGGAGAACCACCAGACCAGCGCGCCGAAGATCGCGGCGTCGGCCGCGCGGTCGCCGGTGGAGTCCAGCACCGCGCCGAACACCGAGCCGCCGCCACGGGCCCGCGCGAGTGCGCCGTCGAGCATGTCGAGCAGCACGAAGACGGTGACGGTGAACGCGCCCCAGAACAGGTGCCCGGTCGCGATCAGCCCGACCGCGCCGGCGATCGCCCCGAGCGTGCCGACGAGGGTGACCGTGTCCGGGGTGACCCCGGCCCGGGCCAGCCGGGCCACGACCGGTGCCCAGAAGCGGCCCACCGCCGCGCGGGCGTTCACGCCGAGCACCTCAGGTCCCCGGGGTGGGCCGGCCGTTCGGCCAGTGCCGTGCGAGCAGTGCCCGGGTCTCGCTCAGCACCTGCGGCAGCACGCGGGTCAGGCCGATGACCGGCATGAAGTTGGTGTCCCCGCCCCAGCGCGGCACGGCGTGCTGGTGCAGGTGGTCGGCGATCCCGGCGCCGGCGACCGAGCCCTGGTTCATGCCTATGTTGAACCCGTGCGCCCCGGTCACCGCGCGCACCACCCGCATGGCCGTCTGGGTGAACTCGCCCAGCTCGGCGACCTCGGCGGGCGTGAGGTCGGTGTAGTCGGGCACGTGCCGGTAGGGCACCAGCATCAGGTGGCCGGCGTTGTACGGGTACAGGTTGAGGACGGCGAAGACGGTCTCGCCGCGCGCGACGACCAGCCCCTCCTCGTCGTCCATCTGCGGGATGAGGCAGAACGGGCAGTCGTGGGCGCCCGTGGGCTTGCCCTCCCCGCGGATGTAGGCCATCCGGTACGGCGTCCACAGGTGTTCGAAGACCGCCGTCGGACCGTCGTCGTCGCTGGGGACGGCGACCCGGGAGGTCTCCTCCGAGTCGGTGCTCATCCGGCCACCAGCGCCTCGGCGGTGGGGTCGGTGTTGGCCCGGCCGTCGACCCACTCGGCGATCGCGGCGACCGCCTTCTCGACGGGGACGCCGTTGTGCTGGCTGCCGTCGCGGAAGCGGAAGGAGACCGCGCCGGCCTCGGCGTCGGTCGCCCCGGCGATGAGCACGAAGGGCACCTTCTGCTTGCTGGCGGTGCGGATCTTCTTCTGCATCCGGTCGTCGGAGTCGTCGATCTCCACGCGGATGCCGCGGGCGCGCAGCTGCAGCGCGACGTCGCGCAGGTAGGGCACCTGCTCGTCGGTGACCGGGATGCCGGTCACCTGCACCGGCGCGAGCCACGCGGGGAAGGCGCCGGCGTAGTGCTCGGTGAGGACGCCGAAGAAGCGCTCGATCGAGCCGAACTTCGCCGAGTGGATCATGACCGGCTGCTGCCGGGAGCCGTCGGCGGTCGTGTACTCCAGGCCGAAGCGGGCCGGTTGGTTGAAGTCGTACTGGATGGTCGACATCTGCCAGGTCCGGCCGATGGCGTCGCGCGCCTGCACGGAGATCTTCGGGCCGTAGAACGCCGCGCCGCCGGGGTCGGGCACCAGTTCCAGGCCGGTCTCGCGCGCCGCCTCCTCGAGCACCGCGGTGGCCACCGCCCACTCCTCGTCCGACCCGATGAACTTCTCGGAGTCCCCGCGGGTGGACAGCTCGAGGTGGTACTCGGTCAGCCCGAAGTCGTTCAGCAGGCCCAGCACGAAGGCCAGCAGGTGCCGGATCTCGCCGGGCGCCTGCTCCGGGGTCACGTAGCTGTGCGAGTCGTCCTGGGTCAGCCCGCGCACCCGGGTCAGGCCGTGGACGACGCCGGACTTCTCGTAGCGGTAGACCGAGCCGAACTCGAAGAAGCGCAGCGGCAGCTCGCGGTAGGAGCGCCCGCGCGACCTGAAGATCAGGTTGTGCATCGGGCAGTTCATGGCCTTGAGGTAGTACTCGCTGTTCTCCAGCTCCATCGGCGGGAACATGGTGTCGGCGTAGTACGGCAGGTGCCCGGAGGTCTCGAACAGCCCGCGCTAGGTGATGTGCGGGGTGCCGACGTAGTCGAAGCCCTCCTCGATGTGCCGGCGACGGACGTAGTCCTCCATCTCCCGCTTGACGACGCCGCCCTTCGGGTGGAACACCGCCAGCCCGGAGCCGATCTCGTCGGGGAAGCTGAACAGGTCCAGCTCCACGCCCAGGCGCCGGTGGTCGCGGCGCTCGGCCTCGGCCAGGTGCTCGAGGTAGGCCTTGTGGGCGTCCCTGCTCTCCCACGCCGTGCCGTAGATCCGCTGCAGCTGCGGGTTCTTCTCGCTGCCGCGCCAGTACGCCGCCGCGGTCCGCATCAGCTTGAACGCCGGGATCCGCCGGGTCGTCGGTAGGTGCGGCCCGCGGCACAGGTCCTTCCACGCCAGCTCGCCGTCGCGACGGTGGTTGTCGTAGATGGTGAGCTCACCGCCGCCGACCTCGGCGTCC
>DATIMX010000111.1:0-2934 GCA_035474935.1 Geodermatophilus sp.
TGTGCCGTCCCCGGCGACCGGGCAGGATGACCGCCGACACGATCAACGGAGGTGCATCCCGTGTTCCGCAAGAAGACGCACGGCCAGATCATCGGCGAGGAACTGCACGAGGGCCTCGCCCACATCGGCACGGCGGTGGCGGAGGCCCGGCGGGCAGCGACGGAACAGCTGGTGCCGCGCGTCGAGGCCGCCCGTGAGGCGAGCGGTCCGGCGCTGGACGCCGCCAGGGGCGCGGTCGCGCCCAGGGTCGCCGCTGCGGTGGCCGTCGCCGCGCCCGCCGCCGAGGCCGCCCGTGACGCGCTCGCGCCGCGCGTGGAGGCCGCCCGCGACGCCCTCGGCCCCCGCGTCGAGGCCGCCCGCGACGCCGCCGTCCCCCACCTGACCGCCGCAGTGACCGCCGCCCAGGCCGCGGCCACCAGGGCCGCCGCCGACTTCACCCCCCGCGTCGAGGCCGCCCGCGGCGCGGCCCAGAAGACGCTGGCGGAGGACGTCGTCCCCCGGCTGACCGCCGCCCAGGCCGCCACGCTGGCCTACGCCGCACCCAGGGTGCTGGCCGCCCGTGAGGCGGTCACCCCGGTGCTGGAGCACACCCGCGAGTCGATCAGCTCGGGACTGGGCAGCGCCCGCGACGAGCTCGAGCTGCACCGCCTGGAGCTCGCCGCCGCCACCGCCAAGGTGGCGAAGAAGCGCGGTCAGCTGGAGAAGGCGGCGGCGAAGAAGCGCCGGGAACTGGAGAGGAAGGCCGCGAAGGCGGGTAAGGGAGTGCGGCGGAAGGTCGGGATCGAGTCCCGGCCGCGGCGCTGGCCGTGGCTGCTCGCCGTCCTCGGCATCGCCGCCGCCGTGGCGGTGGTGCTGCGCCGCCGCAGCGGCTCCGACGACCTGTGGACCCCCGCCCCGACCGGCGACGGGCCCGTGCCGAGCTACCGAGAGGACCCCGTGCCCAGCTCCCCGAGCAACTCCGGCAAGACCGTCTCCACCGCCCAGACCACCGCGGGCGACGCCACCCCGCCCGACACCGACGCGGGCTCGTGGGCGCAGCAGTCCAAGCCCACGGAGACCCCTGGCTCCGCCACCCCGGGCACCGCCACGACCAGCCCGGACGACCCGGCGTTGGACACCGCCACCGCCTCGCCGAACGACCAGCCGCAGACCGCCTCCGGCGGGATCGGCTCCGACTCCGAGGACCCGCGCAACCCGGCGACCTGACCCCGTCCCGCCCCTGAGCAGCAACGCCCGCCTCCGTCGAGGCGGGCGTTGCCGTCTCCGGGGGTACCGTGGTCGATCATGAGCGAGACGGTGGCCCCGACCCCCTCCACCGACAGCCCCCTGGCGCCCTCCGGCCGCAAGCTGCTGCGCCTCGAGGTCCGCAACAGCCAGGTCCCGATCGAGCGCAAGCCGGAGTGGATCAAGACCCGGCTGAAGACCGGCCCGGAGTACACCGAGCTGAAGTCGCTGGTCCGCCGTGAGGGGCTGCACACCGTCTGCGAAGAGGCCGGCTGCCCCAACATCTACGAGTGCTGGGAGGACCGGGAGGCCACCTTCCTCATCGGTGGGGACCAGTGCACCCGGCGGTGCGACTTCTGCCAGATCGACACGGGCAAGCCCGCCGAGTTCGACGCCGACGAGCCGCGCCGCGTCGCCGAGAGCGTCGCGGCGATGCAGCTGCGGTACGCCACGGTCACCGGCGTCGCCCGCGACGACCTGCCCGACGGCGGCGCGTGGCTGTACGCGGAGACCGTCCGCCAGATCCACGCCGCCGTGCCGGGCTGCGGGGTCGAGCTGCTCATCCCCGACTTCGACGCGAAGCCCGACCAGCTGGCCGAGGTCTTCTCCTCACGCCCCGAGGTGCTGGCGCACAACGTCGAGACGGTGCCGCGGATCTTCCGCCGCATCCGGCCCGGCTTCCGCTTCGAGCGGTCGCTGTCGGTGCTCACCGCCGCCCGCGAGGTCGGGCTGGTCACCAAGTCCAACCTGATCCTGGGCATGGGCGAGGAGCCGCACGAGGTCGTCGAGGCCATGCAGGCACTGCACGACGCGGGGTGCGACCTGCTCACCATCACGCAGTACCTGCGCCCCTCGCCGCGCCACCACCCCGTCGTCCGCTGGGTGACGCCCGACGAGTTCGTCGGCTTCCAGGCCGACGCCGAGCGGATCGGCTTCGCCGGGGTCCTCGCCGGGCCGCTCGTGCGCAGCTCGTACCGGGCGGGGCGGCTCTACACGCAGGCCGTCCAGGCGCGCGGTCTCACCCCCACGGTCTGACCCCGGCCGCGTCCGGACCGGAGCCGGCGCTGCGCGCCCGTACGCTATGGGCATGGCGCGCAGCAAGCCCACGAACCCGACCGCACCGAGCGGCAAGGCGGGGCGTGCGCCCGCGTCCACACCCGGCAAGCGAGCCCGCGCCACCGCGCCCGGGATGCCGGCCGGGCCCGAGGTCAAGCTGAACCGCAAGGGTCAGCCGAAGAAGCGCCGGCTGGCCAAGTTCGGCCACCAGATGAAGATGCTGTGGCAGGCCTACAACCTCACCCGGCGCAACGACCCGAAGCTGCCGTGGCTCCTGCTGATCACCTTCGTGGCCGTGGCGGCCGTCATCGAGGTCGTCGGCATCCTCTTCGGCGCGCCGTTCCTCTTCCTGCCGTTCGCCATCATCAGCGGCCTGCTCGCCGCGCTGGTCGTCTTCGGCCGCCGCGCGCAGGGGTCGGCGTACCGCCAGGTCGAGGGGCAGCCCGGCGCGGCCGCCTGGGTGCTCGAGGGCATGCGCGGCGGCTGGCGGGTGGACGCCGGCGTGGCCGGCACCCCGCAGCTCGACGCCGTCCACCGGGTGCTCGGCCGCCCCGGCGTGATCCTGGTCGCGGAGGGCTCGCCCGCGTCGTCGGCGACACCCCGATCTACGACGTCACCGTGGGCGACGAGGAGGGGCAGGTGCCCCTGCGCAAG
>DATIMX010000112.1:0-3264 GCA_035474935.1 Geodermatophilus sp.
GCCCCCGAGGGCATCACCAACCCGCCGATCGACGAGCTGCTCGAGCGCACCAGCAGCAAGTACGGCCTGGTGATCTTCGCCGCCAAGCGCGCGCGCCAGATCAACGCCTACTACAGCCAGCTCTCCGAGGGCCTGCTGGAGTACGTCGGCCCGCTGGTCGACACCGCCCCGCAGGAGAAGCCGCTCTCCATCGCGCTGCGCGAGATCAACGAGGGCCTGCTGACCCACACCGCCGGCGAGAACTGAAAGAGGACCCCTCTGCCCCCACGCCTCGCACGCTCGGCGCGGGCCCCTGCAGAGGGGCCGTTCTACGGTCCATGGGGATGACGCCCCCGGTTCGCGCCGGGGGCGTCGTCGTGTGTGGAGGATGGACGGCATGAGCCGCATCGTGCTGGGCGTCGCCGGGGGCGTGGCCGCCTACAAGGCCGCTCTGCTGGTGCGCGCGTTCACCGAGTCCGGGCACGACGTCCGCGTCGTCCCGACGCCGTCCGCCCTGCACTTCGTGGGCGCGGCGACCTTCGAGGCGCTGTCGGGCAACCCGGTCACCACCGACGTGTGGTCCGACGTGGACGAGGTGGCCCACGTCCGCATCGGCCAGACCGCGGACCTCGTCGTCGTCGCGCCGGCCACCGCCGACCTGCTGGCCCGCGCGGCCGCCGGCCGGGCCGACGACCTGCTCACTGCGAGCCTGCTCACCGCGCACTGCCCGGTGGTGTTCGCCCCGGCCATGCACACCGAGATGTGGCTGCACCCGGCCACCCAGGACAACGTCGCCACGTTGCGCCGCCGCGGCGCGATCGTGCTGCCGCCCGCCGTCGGCCGGCTCACCGGCCCGGACTCCGGCCCCGGCCGGCTGCCCGAGCCCGCCGACATCGCCGCGCTCGCCTCGGTGGTGCTCGCCGCCGGCCCCGCCGCCCTCGCCCCGGACCTCGCCGGCCGCCGCGTCGTCGTCAGCGCGGGGGGCACCCGGGAGCCGCTGGACCCGGTCCGCTACCTGGGCAACCGCTCGTCCGGCAAGCAGGGCTGGGCGCTGGCCCGGGTCGCCGCCGCCCGCGGCGCGGAGGTGGCGCTCGTCGCCGCCAACGTGGAGCTGCCGGCGCCCTTCGGCGTCCGCGTCGTCGGCGTCGGCACGGCCGAGGAGCTGCGCACGGCGGTGCTCGCCGAGTCCGAGGGAGCCGACGTGGTGGTCATGGCCGCCGCGGTCGCCGACTTCCGGCCGGCCACGGCCGCGACCACCAAGCTGAAGAAGGGCAGCAGCGCCGAGCCCGAGGCCGTGCCGCTGGTGCGCAACCCCGACGTCCTCGCCGAGCTGGTCACCAAACGCCCCGCCGGTCAGCTGGTCGTCGGCTTCGCCGCCGAGACGGGGGACGACGAGGCCGACGTCCTCACCCACGCCCGCGCCAAGCTCGCCCGCAAGGGCTGCGACCTGCTCGTGGTCAACGACGTCTCGGAGGGCCGGGTGTTCGGCCGGGCCGACAACGCCGCCGTCGTCCTGGCCGCCGACGGCACCGCCACCGAGCTGCCCGAGGGCAGCAAGGACGCCGTGGCCGCCGGCATCTGGGACGCCGTCGCCCCCCGGCTGGCCTGAGCCCGACACCGCCTCCGGCACACGCCGGTAACGTGCACCCGACGAGACGCTCACCCCCGGGCGTCCACCCGACCGTCACCGACCCCAGGGAGTACCGCGTGTCACGCCGCCTCTTCACGTCCGAGTCGGTGACCGAGGGCCACCCGGACAAGATCGCCGACCAGATCAGCGACTCCATCCTCGACGCGATGCTCGCGCAGGACCCGCGCAGCCGCGTCGCCGTCGAGACCCTGATCACCACCGGTCAGGTCCACATCGCCGGTGAGGTCACCACCGCCGGCTACGTCGACATCGCCGACATCGTCCGGAAGACCGTGCTCGGCATCGGGTACGACTCCTCCCGCAAGGGCTTCGACGGCGCCTCCTGTGGGGTCAGCGTCTCGATCGGTGCGCAGTCGCCGGACATCGCCCAGGGCGTGGACACCGCCTACGAGGCGCGCACCGCCGGTGTCGCCGACGACGTGATCGAGCGCCAGGGCGCCGGCGACCAGGGCCTGATGTTCGGCTACGCCAGCGACGAGACCCCCGAGCTCATGCCGTTGCCGATCGCGCTGGCGCACCGGCTCTCCCGCCGGCTCTCGGCGGTCCGCAAGGACGGCTCCGTGCCCTACCTGCGGCCCGACGGCAAGACCCAGGTCACCGTCGTCTACGAGGACGACCGCCCGGTCGGCGTCGACACCGTGGTGGTCTCCTCGCAGCACGCCGAGGACATCTCGATCGAGCAGCTGCTCACCCCGGACGTGCAGGAGCTGGTGGTCGAGCCCGAGCTCGCCGCCCTCGGCCTGCCCACCGACGGCTACCGGCTGCTGGTCAACCCGACCGGCAAGTTCGTCATCGGCGGCCCGATGGGTGACGCCGGGCTGACCGGCCGCAAGATCATCGTCGACACCTACGGCGGCATGGCCCGCCACGGCGGCGGCGCCTTCTCCGGCAAGGACCCCTCGAAGGTCGACCGCTCGGGTGCCTACGCCATGCGCTGGGTGGCCAAGAACGTCGTCGCTGCCGGGCTGGCCCGCCGCTGCGAGGTGCAGGTCGCCTACGCCATCGGCGCCGCGCACCCGGTCGGCCTGTTCGTGGAGACCTTCGGCACCGGCGCGGTCGCCGACGACGTCCTGGAGAAGGCCATCGGCGCGGTCTTCGACCTGCGGCCCGGCGCGATCGTGCGCGACCTGGACCTGCTGCGCCCGATCTACGCCCCGACCGCCGCCTACGGTCACTTCGGCCGCACCGACGTCGAGCTGCCCTGGGAGCGGCTGGACCGCGTCGAGGCGCTGCGCTCGGCCACGGGGGTCTGAAGAAGAAGGACCACCCTTCCCCCCGCGCCTCGCACTCTCGGCGCGGGACCCTGAAGGGTGGCCGGTCCAGTAAGTCACCAGGCTCGCGGCGGGGCCCGGCGAGGGGAGTCGGTCCAGCACGTCACCGGGCTCGGGACGCCGGCCGCGGCCGCTCAGCAGAGCCGTCGTACCCGGCGGGGACACTGCCAGGAGACGACCCCGCCGATCGGAGATCCCGCTGTCGAAGGACCCCGCCCCCCTCACCCCTCGCGAGCTCGGGGCGAGCCTCCGGGCGGAGCCGAAGCGGGTGGCCCGGGTCGTCGTCGACGTGCCCCTGGCGCACCTGGACCGGCCCTTCGACTACGCCGTCCCCGACGGGATGGCCGGCGAGGTGCGGGCCGG
>DATIMX010000113.1:0-24904 GCA_035474935.1 Geodermatophilus sp.
GTGCGGCGCCGCTGGCCGCGAGCGTCTCGGTCAGCACCTCGGACAACAGCAGCACCTCGACGCCGCGTTTGCGCAACAGCGCCGCGAACGCGTCGTGTTCGTCCTGGGCCCGATCCACCCACGGCACGCCGTCGAAGAGCAACTGGTCGTTGTTGCGCGGGGTCAACCGGCGCAGCTCGGGGCCCGGCCGGTGCAGCAGCACCGTCCGCAGCGGCCCGACCTCGCTGGTGGCGCCCCGGGCGGCGGCGGGTGCGGTCATGCGCCGAGGCTGGCACAGGGGGCGTGCCGGCCGCTGGATACGGTGCTCCGGCCGGGGGCCGACGACGTCCCCACGACGCCGAGGAGACCGCCCGTGCAGCTGTTCGACCTCACCGGGAAGGTCGCCGTGGTCACCGGCGGCACCCGCGGCATCGGCCTGATGATGGCCCGGGGGCTGCTGCAGGCCGGTGCGTCGGTCTACATCAGCTCCCGCAAGGCCGACGCGGGCGAGGCCGCGGCCGCCGAGCTGTCGCCGTTCGGCGAGGTCGAGTCGATCCCCGCCGACGTCTCGACCGAGGCCGAGTGCGTGCGCCTGGCCGAGGAGGTGGGCCGCCGCGAGGAGCGGCTGCACGTGCTGGTCAACAACGCCGGCGCCACCTGGGGCGAGCCGTTCGCGACCTTCCCCGCCTCGGCCTGGGACAAGGTGCTCGACCTGAACCTCAAGGCGCCGTTCTTCCTCACCCGCGCCTTCCTGCCGCTGCTCGAGGCCGCCGGCACCGACGACGACCCGGCCCGCGTGGTCAACGTCGGCAGCATCGACGGGCTGCACGCGCCGTCCCTGCCGACCTACTCGTACTCGGCGAGCAAGGCCGGGGTGCACCACCTCACCCGGGTGCTGGCCAAGGAACTGGGTCCCAGGCGGATCACCGTCAACGCCGTCGCCCCCGGCCCGTTCGAGTCGAAGATGATGGCCGCCACGCTCGCCGCCCACGGCGACGAGATCGCCGCGTCGTCCCCGCTGGGCCGCATCGGCCGGCCCGACGACATGGCCGGCGTCGTCGTGTACCTGGCCAGCCGGGCCGGTGCCTACGTCACCGGTGCGGTCATCCCGGTGGACGGCGGCCGCGCGACCACACTCTGACGCCGGTGGCCCAGCGGCTGCGGTTCGACGGCTGGATCCTCGGGACCGGTACCGCGTCGGGTACCCGCGTCGTCGTCGGCCACTGGCCGCACTCACCGCTGGGGCCGCTGTCCGACGTCATGGTGCAGCGGCCCGACGGCGCCCGGCTGCTGCTCGCCCCCACCCGGGAGGCCGCGGACTTCATCGCCGCCACTTACGCCTTCGACGAGGTGCGGCTGGTCCTGGTGACAGTGCGCCGGCCGGACCCGCGGACCTGGGCGGTCGACGCCGGCCCGCTGCGGCTGCGGGTCGTGACCGGCCGCCGTCCGCCGCTGGGCTGGCTGCTGCGCGCCGTCCCGCCGCCCCTGGCCCGCACGCCGGCGTGGGTGGGTGCGCTGGACCGGCCGGCGCGCCTGCTGACCGGCCTGCGCACCACCGGCTCGGCCGGCAACGGCCGGACCGAGTGGTACGGCGTGCAGGACCTGCATGTGCTCACGGCGCTGGCGGCCTCGTGGGACGGCGAGCCGCTGGGCGCGCTGGCCGCGGTGCGCCCGCCGGTCAGCTTCGGGTTCGGGTCGGTGCCGCCGCGACCGAGCCTGGCGCGGGTGACGACGACGGTGCAGGTGCCCTGACCTCCTCTCGCGGCGCCGAGCCCCGGCCCCCGCATGTCCCCTCCGGAACCTCGACCCCTGCTCCCAGGTGTGAGCAGGGGTTGAGGTTCCGGGAGAAGGTGTTGCCCTCTGCGACCTCAGCCCCTGCCCCCCACTGTGGGCAGGGGCTGAGGCTGCGTGAGGTGGTGCCCTCGACGGCCGCATGCCGGGAGGCGGCCCCGTCCAGGGCACCGCGCCGAGCTTGCGAGGCGTGGGGAGGACGGGGTCCTCTTTCAGTCGGGCAGCAGGACGCCGGGGTTGCAGACGTCCCGCGGGTCGAGCCGCTGCTTGACCGCGCGCAGCACGTCGACGCCCAGCGCGCCGACCTCGCGCTCCAGCCAGGGGCGGTGGTCGGTCCCGACGGCGTGGTGGTGGGTCAGCGTGCCGCCGGCGGCCAGCAGTGCGTCGGTCGCGGCGCGCTTGGCCGAGAGCCACTGCTGGATGGGCAGCGCGTCGTCCCGGTCGGCGAGCACGGTGACGTACAGCGAGGCGCCGGTCGGGTAGACGTGCGAGACGTGGCCCAGCACCAGCGGCTGCTTCCCGCGCCGGCCCAGCGACGTGCGCAGCGCCTCGCGCACGGCGTCGTGGACGGTGGGCAGCGCCGTCCAGGTGGCCGCCGTCTCCAGCGTCTCGACCAGCAGCCCGGCGTCCAGCAGGCTGTCGCGGGTGTAGGGCGCGGCGTACCGGTGCCGCCGCCAGGACTCCCCGACGCGCGTGCCCAGCCGCACCGCCCCCGCGCCGCGCAGCACCGAGGACCCCGCCCGCCGTCGCGCGCGCACCGCCGCCGGCAGCCCCTCCCAGCCGACGACGAGCAGGCAGCCCGCGGCCCGTCCGCGCAGCCGCAGCGAGCTGCGCAGCAGCGACCCGCCGGTGCCGGAGGCGTTCAGCAGGTCGGCGCGGGTCTCGTCGGGGTCGGAGAGGCGGACGACGTCGGGCAGCAGCTCGTGGCGGGCCAGCCGCTGCAGCCCGGCCAGCCCCGCCTCCCAGCTGCGGAAGGACCAGCCCTCGTAGTGCCGCGCCCGCGGCTCGGGCCGGACCCGCAGCGTCAGCTCGGTGATGACGCCCAGCGCCCCCTCCGAGCCCAGGGCCAGGCCGAGCAGGTCCGGGCCGGCCGCCGACGCCGGCGGCGAGCCGAGCTCGAGCACCCCGGACGGCGTGGCCAGCGTCAGCCCGGCCACCAGGTCGTCGAAGCGGCCGATGCCGGTGGACGCCTGGCCTGCCGAGCGGGTGGCCGCGTAGCCGCCCATGGTGGCGAACTCCCAGCTCTGCGGCAGGTGGCCCAGGGTCAGCCCGTGCCGGCCCAGGTGCACCTCCAGCGCCGGCCCCCGCACGCCCGGCCCCACCGTGACCAGGGACGACGCGACGTCGAGGGCGTGCACCGAGGCCATCCGGCCGAGGTCCACCGAGACCGACGGGCGGTCGTCGGCGTCGACGCCCGACAGCCCGCCGACGACGCTGGTACCACCGCCGAAGGGCACCGCGACCACGCCGATCTCGCTGCACAGTGCCAGCAGCGCGGCGGTCTCCTCGGTGCTGCCGGGCCGGACGACGGCGTCCGGGGCGTCGGAGGCGTCGCCCTCCCGCCGGCGCAGCAGGTCCAGGTAGCTCTTGCCGCCGGCGTGCCGCAGCCGGGCCTCGCGGCCGGTCCTGACGTGCTCCTCGCCGAGCAGCTCGACCAGCCGCAGCCGGCAGTCCTCGGCCAGCCGGGAGGGCGCCAGCCGGATGTCGGCGACCGGCACCGGCGGGGTACGCCGCGGGGTCCAGCCCAGCTCCCGGGCCAGGTGCCGGCGGGCGGCCCTGGGCAGCACCTCGGCCAGGTCGGGGAACGCGGTGAGCTCGGGGGTGCCGTGGCCGCCGTCCGCCCCGCGGGTCCCCGTCGCGGCGCGGGGACCGGCGGCCGGGCCCCAGCCCTGGATGGTCAGTTCCGGCTGCTCGGGCACGGACACAGTCTGCCGGTGCCCGGCCCCGGACCCGCCGACCGTCCTGGTTGCCGGGCAGGTGCTCGCCGCGGAGCCGCAGAGCCGCGGAGCCGTGGACCGGGCCGGGCCGCCGATCGGCCTGCGAGGGGACAGGGAGGGCCTTTCGTCACTAGGCTGCCCGCTGCAGTCGAGCGCGGGCCCACCCGCCCGCCGCGAGGGGGGTGCGACGTGGCACTGGATCCCGGTGTCCTGGCCGAGCTGGAGTCGATCGTCGGACGGGAGCACGTCCGGCACCGCGAGGGCGAGATCGCTCCGTACGCCCGGGACGCCACCCCGTTGTTCTCCTCCCCGCCGGACGCGGTGGTCTTCCCGGCGCGCACGGAGGAGGTCGCCGCCGTCCTGCGGCTGGCCACCGCCCACCGCGTCCCGGTCGTGCCCCGCGGCGCGGGCTCGAACCTGTGCGCGGCGACCGTGCCGCTGCAGGGCGGCATCCTGCTGGTGCTCACCCGCATGGACCGCGTGCTCGAGATCAGTCCCTCGGAGCTGCTGGTCCGCGCCGAGCCCGGCGCCACCACGGCCACCGTCGCCGAGGCCGCCGCCGCCCAGGGGCTGCTGTTCGCGCCCGACCCGGGCAGCCGCACCGTCTCGACCGTGGGCGGCAACGTCGCCACCTGCGCCGGCGGCCTGCGCGGCCTCAAGTACGGCGTCACCCGCAACTACGTGCTCGGTCTCGAGGTCGTGCTGCCCACCGGCGAGGTCATCCGCACCGGCGGCCGGCTGTGGAAGGACGTCGCCGGCTACGACCTGACCCGTCTGCTCACCGGCTCGGAGGGCACCCTCGGCGTCATCACCGAGGTGACCCTCGCGCTGCTGCCCATGCCGGCCACGGCGAGCACCGGGGTGGCCTACTTCTCGTCGCTGGCCGACGCCGGCCGCGCGGTGACGCAGGTCCTCGCCCACGGCGTGGTGCCGGCGACGCTGGAGTTCCTCGACCGCACCTGCATCGGGGCGGTGGAGGACTACGCCAGGCTGGGGCTGCGCACCGACGCCGGCGCGCTGCTGCTCTTCGGGGACGACGGCGAGCCGGACGCCGTCGAGCGCAACCTGACCCGCATGGGCGAGCTGTGCGCCGACGAGGGGGCGCTCGAGGTCACCGTGGCCAAGGAGGTCGCCGAGTCCGAGGCGCTGCTGGCCGCCCGCCGCTGCTCCCTGCCGGCGCTGTCCCGGCTGAACACGCTCACCGTGCTCGAGGACGTCACCGTGCCCCGCCCGCGGCTGGCCGAGATGGTCGACCGGATCGAGGCCGTCGCCGCCCGGCACGAGCTGTTGATCGGCACCTTCGGCCACGCCGGCGACGGCAACCTGCACCCCACCGCCGTCGTCGACGTCCGCGACCCGGCGGCTGCCGACCGCACCCACGCCGCCTTCGCCGAGATCTTCGCCGCCGCGCTCGAGCTCGACGGCACCATCACCGGGGAGCACGGCGTCGGCGCGGCCAAGCTGCCCTACCTCCGCGCCCGGCTGGGAGACGACCAGATGGCCCTGCTCAGACGGATCAAGACGGCCTTCGACCCGGCCGGCATCCTCAACCCCGGGAAGACCGGCTCGTGAGCGCGGAGGTGTCGGGCGCCACCGACGCCCCGGGGGCGGCCGGTGCGTCGTCCCGGGGCATCTTCCCGCCCGAGCTGCTCGACCGGTGCATCTCCTGCGGGTTCTGCCTGCCGGCCTGCCCGACGTACGCGCTGAGCAAGGACGAGAAGTCCTCGCCGCGAGGGCGGATCACGCTGATGCGCGCCCTGGAGACCGGTGTCCTGGAGGACGACGACCCGACCCTGCGGGAGGAGTCCTCGTTCTGCCTGGGCTGCCGGGCGTGCGAGCCGGTCTGCCCGGCCGGCGTGCAGTACGGCGAGCTGCTCGAGCACTGGCGCTCGCACCAGTGGCAGGGCCGGCGCCGGCCGCCGCTGGCGCGGGTGCTCACCAACGTCGTCGTCCGCAACTGGCTGGTGCGCCGGCTCGGCACCTTCCGCAGGCACGCGCGCACGGCCGCCACCTCCCCGCAGGGTCCGCACCTGATGCTGGGCTGCTTCGAGCGCGCGCTCTTCCCCGGGGTGAGCCGGGCCGCGCGGCGGCTGCGCCCGGAGCTGGACGCCCCGGGCGACCAGGGCTGCTGCGGCGCCCTGCACGCGCACAACGGTGACCTCGAGCTGGGCCGCGAGCTGGCCCGGCGGCTCGGGGGGCAGCTGCCCGGCACGATCGTGACCACCGCGGGCGGCTGTGCGGCGCACCTGACCGGCGTGCTGGGTCGCGACCGGGTGAAGGAGTTCTCCGAGTACGTGGCAGGCGACGGCTCGGCGTCCTTCGGCGAGCTGCGCGTCGACGGACGGCGAGCGCGGGTCGCGCTGCAGGACTCCTGCCACCTGCGCAACGGGATGGACGTCTGGCGGGAGCCGCGGGAGCTGATCGCCGCCGTCGCCGACTACGTCGAGCTGCCCGGCGCGGCGCAGTGCTGTGGCTCGGCGGGTACGTACTCGCTGCTGCGGCCGAAGGACAGCCGCCGGGTGCTGGCCCCGAAGCTCGACCAGATCGAGGCCGCCGGCGTCGACTACGTGGTCGCGGTGAATCCCGGCTGTCAGCGGCAGCTGGTCACCGGCCTGCGCCGCCGCCGCTCCCGGGTACGCGTGCTGCACCTGACCGAGCTGCTGGCCGCCGCGCAGGACGGCGGGCTGCCCCGCCGTCGGCTGCGGCTCGGAGCGCGGCCGGGCCGCCGCGCCGAGGTCCCCGCCGACGAGGCCGCCGGGCTGCCCGCTCACCTGAACGACCGGCCCCTGCCCGACGACCCGGGCGCGGCCGGCGCCGGCCGACCCGACGCGCTCGACGGGTCCGCCGGCCCCGACGAGGTGCACCGCAGCTGACCCTGCCGGCGAGATCACGCGATCTCGTACGGATCCGGGGTGGGAAGCGTGCGAGATCGCGCGATCTCGCCGAGCGGTCAGCCGCCCTGGCGGGCGGCGTTGGCCTGGACGGCGGCGCTCACGTACTGCGCCAGGCCCGGGGCGATCCGCTCGTAGGTGGCGGTGAACCGCTCGTCCTCGACGTACATCCGGCCCAGGCCGGCGTGCATCTCGGGCGGGCAGTCGTAGAACCACCGGCTGATGTGCTGCCGGTGCTGCTCCGCGACGTCCATCGCCTGCTCCGAGTCGGCCGGGACGCCCGCCCGCATCGCCTCGACGAAGCGCCGGTTGAGGTCGTCCACCTCCTCCTTGACCCGGACCCAGTCCTCCTTGCTGTAGCTGCGGGTCCGCTGCTGGGACTGCGCCCACGCCTCGGTGTCCCCCCAGCGCTCCTCCGCCTCGCGCTCGTAGTCCTCGGAGTAGTTCTCCCCGAAGAGCTCGAACTTCTCCTCCGGGGTCAGTGAGATCCCCATCTGCCTCGCCTCCATCTCCTTCTCGACGGCCGCGACCACCGCCCGCGTCCGCTCCAGCCGGTCGAGCAGCAGCCGGTGCTGGCGGCGCAGGTGCTCGGCCGGGTCGGCGGCGGGGTCGTCGAGCAGGGTCGCGACCTCCTCGAGGGGGAACCCGAGCTCGCGGTAGACCAGCACCTGGTGCAGCCGGTCGAGGTCCGCCGGCGAGTACCGCCGGTAGCCCGCAGCCGTCCGGCCGGACGGCGACAGCAGTCCGATCCGGTCGTAGTGGTGCAGCGTCCGGACCGTCACACCGGCCAGCGCCGCGACCTCGCCCACGTTCACGGTGTCCCTCCTCCCTGACGGGGACCACTGCACAGCCTGACGTCGCGTCAGGGTCAAGCGCGATGTCACCCGGGTGGGGCAGGGTGTCCCCGTGGACGAGAAAGCTGCCCTGCTCGAGTACCTGCGCCGCTGCCGGGTCGCGCTGCTGGCCAAGCTCGACGGCCTGGGGGAGTACGACGTCCGGCGGCCGATGACGCCGACCGGCACCAACCTGCTCGGGCTGGTCAAGCACGTCGCCTATGTGCAGCTGGGCTACTTCGGCGAGGTCTTCGGCCGGCCGAGCGGCCGGCCCTACCCGTGGGACGCCGAGGGCGTGGAGGAGGACGTCGACCTGTGGGCGGCGCCGGACGAGAGCCGGGACGACGTCGTCGAGCTGTACCGGTTCGCGGCCGCGCACGCCGACGCGACGGTCGAGGCGCTGCCGCTGGACGCCGTCGGCGAGGTGCCCTGGTGGCGGGACGAACGCCGGCACCCGACGCTGCACACGATCCTGGTGCACGCGTGCGTGGAGGTCGCCCGGCACGCCGGGCACGCCGACGTCCTGCGCGAGCTCATCGACGGGTCGGCCGGCCTGAGCCCGGACAACACCAATCTCCCCGAGCGCAGCGCCGACGAGTGGGCGGCGTTCCGGGCGCGCGTCGAGGCCGCCGCGCGGCAGGCGGCCGGGACCGCTCCCCCGAGCGGTGCCGCGCGCGGGGATGGGTGAGGATCGCAGGCATGGCAGCCGAGGACGTCTCGCCCGAGGACCCGTTCCCCCGCAAGCGGGTCCGCGTCGACCGGCGGGCCGACGGCAACGTGCACATGGCCTACGTCGAGGCGGGGGAGGGCGGGGCGGGCGGGGAGAACATCGTCTTCCTGCACGGAAACCCGACGTCGTCCTACCTGTGGCGCAACGTCATCCCGCACGTGCAGCACCTCGGCCGCTGCCTGGCGCCGGACCTGATCGGCATGGGCGAGTCGGACAAGCTGCCCAGCCCGGACCGGGGCACCTACTCGTTCTCCGCGCACGCGGGCTTCCTGGAGCGGTTCCTCGAGGAGGTCGGCGCGACCGAGCGGGTCACCTTCGTGCTGCACGACTGGGGCTCGGCGCTGGGCTTCGACTGGGCGCACCGGCACCCCGGCGCGATCCGCGGCCTGGCGTTCACCGAGGCGCTCGTCGTCCCGCTGACCTGGGCCGACTGGCCGGCCGACGCACGGAAGGTCTTCCGGACGATGCGCGGGCCGGACGGCGAGGCCGCGGTGCTGGAGAAGAACGTGTTCGTCGAGCGCATCCTGCCGGCGTCGGTGACCCGCGGCCTGAGCCCGGAGGCGCACGCCCGCTACCGCGAGCCCTTCGCCGACCCCGCGCACCGCTGGCCGACGCTGGAGTGGCCACGGCAGCTGCCGATCGAGAACGTGCCACCCAAGGTCCGCGACGTCGTCGCCCGCTACGGCCAGTGGCTGCGCACCAGCGACGTCCCCAAGCTGTTCCTCAACGCCGACCCGGGCTCGATCCTGGTCGGCCGGCCGCGGGCGTTCGTGCGCAAGTGGAAGGCGCTGACCGAGGTGACCGTGCCCGGTGCGCACTTCGTGCCGGAGGACTCGCCGCACGAGATCGGCCGGGCGCTGGCCGAGTGGATCCCGACGCTGCGGTAGCCGGTTCGGGACGCTGCCCGCGGCCGCCACCGCCGGCCGGGTGTCTCCCCGGGGCGGGTCAGGCGGTGAGTGCAGCTGCACTCACCGCCTGAGGACTGCGGGAGACACCACCTTCGTGCCCGGGTCGTCCGTCATCCGCGTCGATGGAGGGCGCGGGGTCACCGCGTCTTGCGGCCCGCCTTCAGCGCCTCGGCGGTCTTCTCGATCCGGGCGGCGCGGGTCTCGGGCTTCTTGGCCTCCTCGACCCAGCGCACCCACTCCTTGCGGTGCGAGGGAGCCAGGCCGTCGAAGAAGGCCCGCGCGCCGTCGTCCAGCGCGGCGGCGAGGTCGTCGGGCAGCGGGGTCTCCCGCGGCGCGGTGTCCAGCTCGACCCGGACGTCGACCTCCTGGCCGGCCTGCACGCCGGCGGCCTCCCGGTGCTCGGCGGCCAGCGGGATCCAGAACGCCCCGCCCATCGGTGCGACCGTCGTCCGGTAGCCGTGGTCGCCCAGCGTGACGGTGACCGGTGGCCGCCTGCCCCCGCCCAGGGCCGCGACGACCTCGTCGGGCACCTGCAGGCCCGTCGCCGTCTTGCCGCTCTGCACGACCGTCGTCCGGAACTCCATGGGCGGAAGGATAGGTGTGGCCCCCTGCAGGGACCCGCCGCGAGCCTGCGAGTGGTGGGGGGCAGGGGGTCCTTCTTCAGTCGAGCGCCCGGCGGCGGAATCCCACCAGGCTCGCCACGCCGAAGACGACGAGGAATCCGGCCAGCGCGAGCGCGCACAGCCACAGCGGCAGGTGCGGCACGTCCGGCGCCATCTGCGCGCGCAGCGCCTCGCTGACGTAGGTCAGCGGGTTGAGCGCGCAGACGACCTGGAACCAGCGCAGCGTGTCCAGGGACTGCCACGGGAACTGGGTGGACCCGGTGAACAGCAGCGGCGTCAGGACGACGGCGAAGACGACGTTGATCCGGTTGGGCTTCACGAACGTCCCGAGCGTCATGCCCATCACCGCGCCGACCAGCGAGCCGAGCACGAGGAACGCGGTCAGCAGCGGCAGGTCGCCCCACTGCACCGGCAGCGTGCCGAGCACCCACCAGCTGATCGGGAACATCACCGCGGCGGCGACCAGTGCCCGCAGCAGGGAGAACACCACCTTCTCGACGGCGACCAGCGCGGTGGGCAGCGGCGCGAGCAGCCGATCCTCGATCTCCTTGGTGAAGGAGAAGTCGATGACCAGCGGGAAGGCGGTGTTCTGCAGCGCGGTGAGGAAGGCGGTCAGCGCGATGACGCCGGGCAGCAGCACGTCGGAGTACTGGCTGGTGGCGAAGCCGAGCTCGACGAGCACCTTCCCGAAGACGAACAGCAGGAAAACCGGCTGCAGCACGACCTGCAGCAGGAAGGGCACCAGCTCGCGGCCGGTGACGAAGACGTCGCGCCACAGCAGCGCGCCGAACGCCCGGCCGACGTCCGGCCGGCCCGGTGCGGCGCTGCCGACCCCGGCGGCCAGGCCCGGTACGGCGGTGTCGGTGCTCATCGCCGCCCCCCGTGCCGGGGAGGTGTCCGTGCTCATCGCAGCTCCCGTCCGGTCAGGCTGAGGAAGACGTCCTCGAGGCTGGGCTCGCCGATGCGCACGCCGGTCAGCCGCGCGCGCCGCGCACCGAGCGCCTCGGACACCGGGCCGATCAGCGCCGCGGCGTCACCGGAGAGGTAGAGGCGAGCCCGCAGCCCCGAACCGTCGGCCACCTGCTCGACCCGCTCGGCGAGCGGGGCGAGCGCGGCCAGCACCGCGTCGTCGGTGTCCTCGGGCGCGCGTGCCACGTCGATGTCCAGCGTGGCGCTGCCCGGCAGCGAGCGGGTGAGCGCCGCGGGGGTGTCCAGGGCGAGCAGCCGGCCGTGGTCCATGATCCCGACCCGGTCCGACAGCGCGGCCGCCTCGTCCATGTCGTGGGTGGTGAGGACGACGGTGACGCCGCCGGCCCGGAGCTCGCGGATGCGGTCCCACACGAACAGCCGGGCCTGCGGGTCCAGCCCGGTGCTCGGCTCGTCGAGGAAGACCACCTGCGGGGCGTGCATGAGCGCGCGGGCGATGAGCAGCCGCTGCGCCATCCCGCCGGAGTAGTCGTCGACCTTGTCCCCGCCGCGCCCTCCCAGGCCCAGCTGCTCGAGCAGCGCGTCGGCCCGGCGGTTGCGCTCGGCCCGGCCGACGCCGTGGTAGGCGGCGTGGAAGACCAGGTTCTGGCGGGCGGTCAGCGCGCGGTCGAGGTTGGACCGCTGCGGCACCACCGACAGCCGGCTGCGTGCGGTGACCGGGTCGGCGGCGACGTCCACCCCGGCGACGCTCGCGGTGCCCGAGGTGGGCAGCACCCGGGTGGTGAGGACGCCGATCGTCGTCGTCTTGCCCGCGCCGTTGGGGCCGAGCAGGCCGAAGACCTCGCCGCGCGCCACCGTGAAGGAGATCCCGTCGACGGCGTTGACCGGCCGGCCGGGGTAGCGCTTGACGAGGTCGGTCACCTGCACGGCCGCATCCATCAGCGGCCATGCTGCCACCGGGACGAGCCGGGGCCGAGTCGGTTACGCGGACAGCGCAGCAGCCGTCTGCACCGTGGGGACGACGCCGGCGGTGCCGGGGTACGACCTCGCTCAGCCGGCGAGGGTGCGCACCGTCTCGACCGCGGCGACGACGGCGAAGACGAGGAACAGCACCGCGGCCACCCGGCGGATCAGCGCCACCGGCAGTCGGTCGGCCAGCTTCTTGCCGAGGAACACGGCCAGGGCGGAGACGGTGAGCAGCGCGGCCCAGGCACCGACGAAGACCGACACCGGGTCGTCCAGGCGCGCGGCCAGTCCGGCGGTGGCCAGCTGCGAGAGGTCGCCCCACTCGGCGGCGAACAGGACGCCGAACGAGATGGCGGCGACCTTGAGGAACGAGTGCGCCTCCTTGCCCTCCGCCACGTCGTCGGCGTTCTCGGGACCCTCGTTCGCGCTGCGCCAGAGCAGCGCCGCGCCGATGAGGAACAGCACGGCGACGACGCCGCTGACCAGCGCGTCGGGCAGCAGGGACAGCAGCGAGCCGGCGGTGACGGCGATGGCCACCTGCAGCCCGAACGCCGTCCCGACGCCGACGAACACCGGCAGGGGCGGGAAGCGGGTGGCCAGGACGAGGCTGGCGAACAGGGTCTTGTCCGGGAGCTCGACCGGCAGGACGAGCACGAAGGCGGTCAGCGCGACCGTCAGGGACACGGGGTTCTCACTTCCGTCAGGGCGCTGCCGGACGGATGCGGGCATGCCTCCGACCGGCAGCTGCCGGCGAGGGCGACTGCGGTCGAAGGTCTCGCCCACCCACGGCCGAGCGTGGGCCCGCTGACCGGGCACCCGGAGGCGCCAGCGTGTCGACCAGCGGACGGGGGGCTACTCCCCTTCTCGGCTGTCGAGCCTAACCCAGCGGTGGCCGGAATCCGGCTGCGGGCCGGGGTGACCCGCGCTACGGTCCGCGCCGTGCCGTTCCGTTGACGCCCGGCCAGGGCACCCCTGCCGCCCGCCGCCCGGCCGCTCGCGCGCCTGGCGGTGGGCTGGACCGCGCTGTCCGAGCTGGTGCCGCTGTACCCGCTCTACGCGCTGCTGTTCCTCGACACCGGCCTCTCGGCCGCCGAGATCTCGCTGCTGTTCGCCGCCTGGTCGGTCACGGCGCTGCTGACCGAGGTGCCGGCCGGGGCGCTGGCGGACCGGTGGTCCCGCCGGGGCGCGCTCGTCGCCGGCGGCGTCCTGGAGGCGGCCGCCTTCGTCGTGTGGACCGTCGCGCCGCAGTCCACCGGCTTCCTCGCCGGCTTCGTCGTCTGGGGCGTGGCCAGCTCGCTGGTCTCCGGCACGGTCGAGGCCCTGGTCTACGACGGCCTGGCCGAGGTGGGCGCCGAGGGAGCCTTCGCCCGGGTCAACGGCGCGATGACCTCGGCCGAGCTGCTCGTGCAGATCCCGACCGCGGCCGCGGCCAGCGTGCTCTACGCGCTCGGTGGCTATGCGCTGGTGGGCTGGGCCAGCGCCGCGGTGTGCCTGAGCTGGGCGGCGCTGGCCCTGCGGTTCCCCGAGCCGCCGCGGGAGCGCGACGGCGCGACGCTGCTCGCCACCCTCCGCTGCGGCGTGGCCGAGGTCGTGCGCGTCCCCGCGCTGCGGCTCACCGTGCTCGCGGTCGCGCTGGTCGGGGGGATCGACGCGGTGGAGGAGTACTTCCCGGTGCTCGCGGGCGACCGCGGGGTGCCCACGGTCGCCGTCCCGGCGGCCGTCCTGGGCATCACGCTGGCCGGGGCGCTGGGCGCCGCCCTGGGTGACCGGGCCGACCGGCTGCCCGACCGCGTGCTGCCCGTGCCGCTGCTGCTCTCGGGCGTGCTGCTCGGCGCGGCGGCCGCGGTGCCCGGGCCGCCCGCGCTGGCGCTGGTGGCCGCCTCCTACGCGCTCTACCTGGCGGTGCTCGTGGTGGCCGAGGCCCGCCTGCAGGAGCGGATCGACAGCGCCCGCCGGGCCACGGTCACCTCGGTCGCCGGCCTGGGCACCGAGCTGGCCGCCCTGCTGGTGTTCGCGGCCTGGGCGCTGGGCGGCGTCGTGGCGGTGGCGGTCCTCGTGCTGGCCGTCGTCCCCGTGGTGGCGGTGGGCCTGCGCCGGCCGCCGGTCAGCTGACGCGGGCGGGGGCGCGGGGGAGGTCCACCGACAGCCGGGGGAGCAGCGCGTGCACCAGCGGGCCGATGGCCAGCGCGTACAGCACGGTGGCGACGCCCAGCGTGCCGCCGAGCAGCCAGCCGAGGGTGACGACCGCGACCTCGATCGAGGTGCGCACCAGCCGCACCGAGCGGCCGCTGCGGCGCACCAGGCCGGTCATCAGCCCGTCGCGCGGACCCGGGCCGAGGTGCACGCCGATGTAGGCGGCGGTGGCGACGGCGTTGAGCGCGATGCCGAGGCCGACGAGCGCGACCCGCAGGGGGAGGGACGACGGCTCGGGCAGGACGGCGAGCGCGGCGTCCAGCGCCAGGCCGATGACGACGACGTTGCTCACCGTGCCCAGCCCCGGCCGCTCGCGCAGCGGGACCCAGGCCAGGAGCACCAGCGCGCCGACGACCATCGTGACGACCCCGAGCGACCAGCCCAGCTGGCGGGCCAGGCCCTGGTGCAGCACGTCCCACGGCATGACGCCCAGGCCCGAGCGGACGAGCAGGGCCATCGACAGCCCGTAGAGCACCAGGCCCGCGTAGAGCTGGACGAGGCGGCGGGCCGGACGGGCGGTCAGGAACTGGTGCATGCCCCGATCCTCCGTCACGATTGGCCTGCCGACCACAGGCCAATCCGCAGGAGGTGGCATGGAGACGACGTCCGCGCGCTCGCTGGCCGTGCTCGTCGGCGACCTCGCCACCGACCGGCCGCCGCGCTACGCGGCGCTGGCCGGGCGCATCCGCCGGCTGGTCGCCGACGGCCGGGTGCCCCTCGGCACGCGGCTGCCGGCGGAGCGGGAGCTGGCGACGGCGCTCGCGGTGAGCCGGGCCACGGTCACCGCCGCCTACACCCGCCTGCGCGAGGACGGGTGGGCCACCGCCCGGCAGGGCGCCGGGACGTTCGCGGCGCTGCCCGCCGGGCCGCACCGCGGTGCGTGGGTGCCCGGACCGGCGGACGACGGCGCGATCGACCTCGCCCACGCCGCACCCGCGGCACCCGCCGCCGTCCCGGCCGCCCTGGCCGCAGCGCTCGAGGAGCTGCCCCGCTTCCTGGCCACGCACGGGTACCACCCCGCCGGCCTGCCCGAGCTGCGGGCGCGGATCGCCGCGCGCTACACCGCCCGCGGCCTGCCCACGACCCCCGAGCAGGTGCTGGTCACCAACGGCGCGCTGCACGGGGTCTCGATCGGGTTCTCCGCGCTGCTGCGGCGCGGGCAGCGGGTGCTGGTCGAGCAGCCGAGCTACCCCAACGCCCTGCAGGCCGCCCGCGCCCTCGGCGCCCGCGTCGTCTCCGTCGCGCTCGACCCCGACGAGCCCGCCGCCTGGCTCGACGCCGCCGAGCGCACCCTGTCCGCCGTCCGGCCCGCGGCCGCCTACCTCATGCCGGACTTCCAGAACCCGACCGGCGTGCTGCTCGACGGAGCCGGCAGGGAGCGGCTGGCCCGGGCGCTGCGCCGCAGCGGCGTCCCCGCGGTGGTCGACGAGACGTTCGCCGAGCTCGGGCTCGACACGGCGCCGCCGCCGCCGCTGGCCGCCTTCGGCACCGGCCACCTCTCGGTGGGGACGTTGAGCAAGGTGGCGTGGGGCGGCCTGCGGGTGGGGTGGGTGCGCGCCGAGGCCGACGTCGTCCGCCGGCTGACCGCCGTCGCCGTCCGGACCTCGATGTCCGGACCGGTCGTCGAGCAGCTCGCCGCCTGCGCGCTGCTCGACGGCCTGGACGGGTCGCTGCCGGCCTGGCGCGAGCTGCTGCGCGAGCGCCGGTCGGTGCTGGCCGCCGAGCTGTGGCAGCGGCTGCCCGACTGGCGGGTGCCCGAGCCGGCGGGCGGCCTGGTGCTGTGGTGCGGGCTGCCCTCGCCGCGCTCCCGCGCGGTGGTCGCGGCGGCCGAGCGGCTGGGGCTGCGATTGGCCGCCGGCCCGCTGTTCGGCACCGGCCACGCCCTCGACGACCGGCTGCGGCTGCCCTACACGCAGCCGCCGGAGGTCCTGCGCCGGGCGGTGGCCCTGCTCGCGCGGGCCGACGCCGAGGCGACCGGGGCCCGACCGCCGGCGGCCGCCGTCGACGAGCCGCAGTCGGTGGTCTGACCCGGCCTCAGGCCGGTGCCCTCGGCGATCACCGCGGGCAGGGCTCAGCCGCGGCGGTGGCTCCGGCGGGCGATGCGGGCGGCGAAGACGCCGGCGGCGTGGCCGTTGTCGATGTTGCTCACGACGACGCCGGGTGAGGCCGAGTTCAGCATCGTCAGCAGCGCGCTGAACCCGCCGAAGGAACCCGGCTGCCCGGTCGACGTCGGGACAGCGACGATCGGCACGTCGGTGAGCACGCCGAGCAGGCCGGCCAGCGAGGCGTCGAGGCCCGCGACGACGACCAGGCAGTCGACGTCCTCGGGCAGCGCGTCGCCCGGCAGCCCGGCGCGGAACCGGCTGCCGCCGACGTCGTCCACCCGCAGCACCGCGGTGCCGGTGACGCGCGCGGCGAAGGCGGCCTCGGCGGCCACCGCGAGGTCACCGCCGAGGCCGCACAGCACCCCGATGCGGCCGACGGGCTCGGGCAGCGGGCCGACCGCCGCGGACATCGAGGCGGCGTCGACCGTGGTGTAGGCGTCGTGCTCGCTGGCCAGCGCGACCAGCGTCTCGGCCGGCGCCCGGACGACGACCGCCGGCCGGTCCGGGAACTGCCGGCGCGCCTCGCGGACCAGCGCGAGCACCTGCTCGGTGCTGCGGCCGGGTGCCCAGATGACGTCGGGCTCGGCCGGTGTCCCACGGGCCGGTGCGGCCGGCGGCACGGGCGGCTCGAGGGGCGGCGGGGCGGTCGGTGGCACCGGGGCCAGGGTCGGCTCGGCGGGGCTGCCCAGGCCCAGCGGCGGGTCGGTGGGCTCGACGAGCAGCGGCGCGAAACCGCTGGTCACCGCGGTGGGGTCGGTCAGCGGGGAAGGCTGCACGGCAGGGACCCTAGGGGCCGGCGCGACCTGCTCCGGGGAGCCGGGGGGCACCGTGTCGTCCCAGGAGGACCCGTCCGTCACAGCAGCCCCAGCCGGGCCGGGGAGCGTGTCCGGTGGACCGTCGACGGCCCGGGTCTGGGTCACCGCCGACAGCCGGACGACGCGGTCGCGGCCGCTGCGCTTGGCGTCGTAGAGGACGCCGTCGGCGGCGGCGAACAGGGTGCGCCGGTCGTCGCCGCGGGTGGCCGAGGCGATGCCGACGCTGATGGTCACCGGCACGGGCATCCCGAGCGCGGCCCAGTCGGTCTCGGCGACCGCGCGGCGGCAGCGCTCGAGCGCGAGCTCCGCCTGCTCGGCGGTGGTGTCGGGCAGCAGCACGACGAACTCGTCACCGGCCCAGCGGCACACGTCGTCGGTGTCGCGGCACCCGGCCACGAGGATGTCGGCGACCCGGCGCAGGACGTCGTCCCCGCCGGCGTGGCCGACGGCGTCGTTGACCTCCTTGAACCGGTCGACGTCCACCACGGCCAGCGCCGGTGCCGCACCGCTGTTGAGGAGACCGTCGAGGGTGGCCTCGGCGAAGCGGCGGTTGGGCAGGTGGGTGAGCGGGTCCTCGTAGGCCTGCCGGCGCAGCTGCCCGGCCGCCCGCTCGGTCTCGAGCAGGCTCTTGCGCCGGCCGAACAGCTCCACCCAGCGGGTGCGCCGCTCGTCGACCCGGTCCAGCTCGTCGGCCAGGTAGGCCTGCAGGTAGGGCAGTGCCCGCCCGGCGTCGTCCAGCTCGGCGTGCAGCGTGCACAGCTCGCGCAGCGCGGCCCGGCGCAGCCGCGGCAGGCCGTGCTCGGTCGCCGTGGCGAGGGCCTGGGCCAGCTGCTCGTCGGCGTCGCGGCCGTCCCCCTGCCGGCGCAGCGCGCGGCCCAGGGCGAGCAGCGCCGCCGCGTGCAGCGCCCGGTCGGCGGTGGAGGTGGTCCGGACGGCGGCCCGCAGCGGGTCCATGGCGGCGGCGTGCTCACCCAGGCCCACCAGCGCCCAGCCGTGCACCACCTGCGCGGCCACGACCGCCTCGGCCGACTCCGGCGGCAGCAGCGTCAGCGCCTCCTCGGCCAGCGCGCGCGCCTCGGCGAAGTGGGGGGCGGCCGCGGCGGGGTCGCCGTCGTCGAGCAGCGCCTCGCCGAGCTCGGCGCACAGCTCGCCCAGGCAGCTGGCGGCGCGCGCGACGAGGACGTCGGGCCCGCCACCGTCCGGCCACAGCGCGTCGGGGACGGCTGCCGCGGCCACGGCGGTCTCGTGCGCCCGGCGCTGGTAGTCCAGCGCGAGCGGCATCAGCTCGAGGTCGGCGAGCACACCGGCGAGGGTGGTCAGCGTCTCCACCAGCAGGGCGGACGGCGGCAGCGCGGGGTGGAGCAGGCTGGCCGCCTCCACCGCCTCGTCCATGGCGGCGTCGATGCGGCGCGACAGCAGCTCGATGCGGGCGTGCCGGGCCAGGCCGGCGGCCCGCTGCAGCTCGTCCTCGGTGGCGTCGAAGGCGGCCTTGGCCGAGCGCACCAGCGCGATGGCCAGCGCCGCGTGGGAGGCGCGCGGATCGCCGTCCTCGGACCCGGTGGCGCCGTCGATCAGCTCGGCCACGCCGGCGTGCAGGTCCAGCCCGGCCGCCGCGCCGGGTCCGGACGCGGGCCCGACGGGGTCGCCGACGAGGGTGAAGCCGGCCCTCCGCAGCCGCCGCACGAGCAGCTCCGCGCGCAGCGTGTCGGCCCAGGCCCGGCCCAGGTCGGCCGGACGGCCGCCGTCCCGCGGCGCGGGGGCCACGTAGGGGGAGGAGTCGGTGCCGACGTCGGCCAGCAGTTCCTCGGCGTCGTCGAGCTGCCAGTTGGCGAGAGCGGCGGTCACCCGGTGGTGCAGGGCTCCGGGAGGCACGAGCGCACTGTGCCTCCCGTTGTCAATGGAGTCGAGCACCGGACGGGGGGCACGCCGGGGGTCCGGGGCACTCCCGTCACTGTCGTCCCACCCGGTCCGCGCCGTCACGGGGTACCCTCGCCGGCGGTCCGGCCGCCGTGAGCGCGGACCCGGTTGCGACCCCCGCGCTTGGCGGTGAACAGGCGCAGGTCGGCGGTGTCGAACAGCGAGCGCCAGCCCAGCGGCTCGTCCTCGGCGGCCGCGGCGGTGGCCACACCGATGCTCACCGTCACCGGCTCGGGCAGCTGCAGGTCACCCCAGTCGGCGTCGGCCACCGCGGCGCGCAGCCGGTCAGCGGCGGTCAGCGCCTGGGCCTCGGTCGCCGCCGGCAGGACGACGAGGAACTCGTCGCCGGCCCACCGGTACACCTCGTCGCCGGTGCGGCAGTGCTCGCGCAGCAGGTCGGCGACCCGGCGCAGCACCTCGTCGCCGTGCGAGTGGGAGGTGTCGTCGTTGACCGCCTTGAACCGGTCGATGTCGACCACGGCCAGCGACACCGGCTCGGCGCCCAGCCGCATGCCGCCCAGTCGGCGCTCGGCGCTGCGCCGGTTGCCCAGGCCGGTGAGCGGGTCCTCCAGCGCCACCCGGCGCAGGTGCGCGGTCTGCCGCTCGGCCTCGCGCAGCCGGCTGCGCCGCACGAACATCTCCGCCCACAGCTCCCGGCCGCGGGCGTGCGCGCGGCCGGTGTCGGCGCGGTAGGCCTCCAGCCAGTGCAGCGCCTCGGCGGGGCGGCCCATCGCCGCGGTGCCCTGGCCCAGCTCCAGCAGGCACTGCCGGTAGCGCCGGCGGTCGCCGGCGGCGGCGAAGGCCCCGGCCGCGTCGACCAGCCGGTCGGTCGCCTCGGCGTCGTGGCCGCCGCCGGACCGGTTCCGGGCCAGCCGGGTCAGCAGCCGGGCGAGCACCAGGTCGGCGTAGCCGCGCAGCCACGTCCCGCCGTCCCGGTGCACGCGCTTGTGCGCGCGGCGCATGGGGCCGAGGCCGTCCTCCACCTCGCCGCAGCAGGCGATCGCCCACGCCTGGACGACGTCGAGCAGGTCCTGGTCGCCGGGCGCGGGCTCCCAGTCCAGGGCGCGGGCGGCCTCGGCGCAGTCCACCGACGTCCCGGCCAGCTCGCGGGCGCGCTCGGCCTGGCCGCGGCGGTGCAGCGTCTGCGCCAGCTCGGCGTGCTGCTGGGCGCACAGCTGCAGCAGCCGCCAGCGGTCGGCCAGGCCCGGCAGCTGGTCCGCCACCCGGGAGCCCTGGAGCGCCTGCGCCACGGCGAGCTCCTCCAGGTCGAGCGCGGCCAGGGTCAGCGCCAGCCACAGGTGGGCCTGGTGCAGAGCGCGGGACGGTTTCTCGGCTGCCGCGGTCTCGGTCAGCAGGCTGGCGTCGATGGCCAGCACCATCCCCGTGTCGGCGTGGTCGGCGGCCACCTCCACGTGGGCCAGGTGGGCCAGGGTCAGCGCCGTCTGCGCGGACGGCGGGCAGCCGCCCAGGGCCTCGCGGGCGGCAGACACCTCGGCCGTGACGGCCTCGGGGTCGCCGTCCACCAGGCCGCGGCGGGCGGCCAGCGCGTGCCGCCAGGCGGCCCAGCAGGGGTCGGTCGCGGCGTCCAGGGTCGCGGCGGCGCGGTCGTGCTCGGCGGTGAAGGCGGCGGGGTCGTCCCGGTCGCTCGCGGACAGCAGGCGCCAGAGCGCATCGCCGAGGTCACCCTCGGTGAGGCGTTCTGGGCCTGGGGTCACGCACTGCCTCCCCCACGGTGTCCGGCCGCTGCGCGACCACGGTCAGATGACCAGCGTGGTGACTCCCCCGGGTGGGGCATCCGCCCTCGCCCGACCGTTCTACCCTCGTCTGGTGCCTGGGACGCCTCCGACGCGGTACGCCTATCTCGGCCCCGAGGGTACCTTCGCCGAATCGGCCCTGATCAGTGCCGTTGGCGCGGACGAGGGTGTCCGGCAGCCTGCCGCCGGGGTGCCGGCGGCGTTGGCCGCCGTCCGCTCGGGGGACGCCGACGCCGCGCTCGTCCCGCTGGAGAACTCGGTCGAGGGCTCGGTGCCGGCCACCATGGACGGCCTGGCCGACGGCGACCCGCTGCTGATCACCCGCGAGGTGTTCCTGACGGTCTCCTTCGTCCTCGGCGGCCGCCCGGGGACGACGCCGGCCGACGTCCGCTCGGTGGTCAGCCACCCGCACGCGCTGGCGCAGGCCGCCGGCTCGCTGGCGCGGCTGCTGCCCGGCGTCGTCCCGCTGCCGGCCACCTCCACCGCCGAGGCCGCCCGGCAGGTCGCGGCCGGGGAGCACGACGCCGCCGTGTGCGCGCCGATCGCCGCCGAGCGGTACGGGCTCACCGCACTGGCCGAGGACGTCGCCGACCGGCCCGGCGCCGTCACCCGGTTCGTGCTGGTCGCGCCGCCGGGGCCGCTGCCCGGGCCGACCGGCAACGACAAGACCTCGCTGGTCGCCGTCGTCGGGGACCGCACCGGCGCGCTGCTGGAGGTGCTGGGCGAGTTCGCCGTCCGCGGCATCAGCCTGACCCGCATCGAGTCGCGGCCGACCCGCGAGCGGCTCGGCGTCTACTCCTTCTCCCTCGACTGCGAGGGGCACGTCGCCGACGCGCGGGTGGGGGAGGCGCTCTCCGGCCTGCACCGGGTCTGCGACGACGTGCGGTTCCTCGGCTCCTACCCGCGCGCCGACGGCCGGGAGAACAAGCCCGTGACGCCGGTGTCGACCGACGCCGCGTTCCGCGAGGCCGCCGGCTGGCTCGAGCGGGTGCGCGCCGGCCGCGTCTGAGGAAGGACCCCCCTGCCCGGGGCCGCTCGTCCCGCCCCCTCCGCTCAGTTGATCATGGGGCTGTCGCGCGCTTCTGCGGCGTGTCGGCGCGTGTCGCCCGCACCAACCCCATGATCAACTCGGGGAGGGGGCGATCACGTGGGGGACGGGGCGGACGGGGTCAGCTCCCGCTCGGGCTCGGGGGTGGGGCGCCGCCGGGCCAGCCGGCCGGGCCACCAGGTGCGGTCGCCCAGCAGCGCGACCGCCGAGGGCACCACCAGCGAGCGGACGACGAAGGTGTCGAGCAGGACGCCGAATCCGACCAGGAACGCCAGCTGCACGAGGAACAGCAGGGGCAGCACCGACAGCGCGCCGAAGGTCGCCGCCAGCACCAGTCCGGCGCTCGTGATGACCCCGCCGGTGACCGCCAGCGCCCGCAGGACGCCGTCCCGCGTGCCGTGCCGCAGCGACTCCTCGCGGGCGCGGGTCATGAGGAAGATGTTGTAGTCGATGCCCAGCGCGACGAGGAACACGAAGCCGATCAGCAGGATGCCGGGGTCGCTGCCCGGGAAGCCGAAGACGCCGTCGAAGAGCAGCGCGGCCACCCCGACCGTGGCCCCGACGCTGAGGACGACGGTCGCCATCAGCAGCAGCGGCGCCACCAGCGCGCGCAGCAGCAGCGCCAGGACGACGGTGATCACGACGAGCACGGTCGGCACGATGACCCGCAGGTCCCGGGCGGCGGTCTCGCGGGCGTCGAGGTTGCTCGCGGTGTCGCCGCCGACGAGCGCGGCCGGGTCGGCGGCGTCGAGCTCGGTGCGCAGCTGCTGCACCACCTCGATGGCCTCGGTGCTGTCGGCCGGGACGCCGAGCACCACGTCGAGCCGGACCAGGCCGTCGACGACGACCGGCGGGCCGCCCCGGGCTCCTCCCGTGAACGGCGCCACGGTGGCCACGCCGTCCGTGCCCGTGGCCGCCTCGGCGACCGCCGGCCAGGTGTCCTCCGGCGTGACGACGACGGTCGGGCTGCCCGAGCCGGCGTCGAAGTGCCGCGCCAGCGCCTCCTGACCGGCGACGCCGTTGGACTCGCCCCGGATGGCGTCGGTGAAGGTGATGCCCGAGGCGTCGTAGCTGGGCGCGAAGACGGCGGCCGCGACCAGCGCCAGCGTGCTCACCGCGAGCACCCGGCGGGGACGGCGTCCCACCGCGGCGGCGACCCGCTGCCAGCCGCGGCCCTGCGGCGGCTCGACGCCGTACCGCGGGCGGAACGGCCAGAACGCGGCCCGGCCGAGCAGGGTGAGTGCCGCGGGCAGGAAGGTCAGCGCGGCCAGCACCGACAGCGTGACGCTGACCGCGGAGATCGGGCCCAGGCCGCGGTTGGACGCCAGGTCCGACAGCAGCAGGCAGAGCACGCCGAGCACGACGGTCGCGCCGGAGGCCACGATCGGCTCCCACGACCGGCGCAGCGCGACCGCCATGGCCGCGTACTTCGACTGCTCGCGGCGCAGCTCCTCGCGGAAGCGGGCGACCAGCAGCAGGCCGTAGTCGGTGGCCGCGCCGACGACCAGGATGGACGCGATGCCCTGGCTCTGACCATTGACGGTGATCACCCCCGCGTCGGCCAGCAGGTAGGCGACCGCGTTGCCGGCGGTGAGCGCGAGGCCGGCGGTCGCGATGACCAGGAACGGCAGGATCGGGCTGCGGTACACCACCAGCAGGATCAGCAGGACGACGCCGAACGCGGCGAGCAGCAGCAGGCCGTCGATGCCGGCGAAGCCGTTGGCGAAGTCGGCGAAGATCCCGCCCGGGCCGGTGACGAAGGTGTCCGTGCCCTCGACGGCGAGCGTGGCGCGCAGGTCCTCGACCAGCGGGACGATCTCGTCACCGACCTCGGGGTCCAGGGGGAGCAGCACCTGCACCGCCGCGCCGTCCGCCGAGGGGATGGGTGGGGACGGCGGTGCGGCCAGCGCCCCGGCGTCCTCGGCGACCCGGGCCGCCTCCTGCGCCCGCTCGCCGACGGCCTGCAGCGTGGCGGCGTCGAGCGGCCCGTCGCCCTCCCACAGCAGGATCGCCGGGATCGCCTGCACGGGGGAGAAGCGCTGCTGCAGGTCGGCGACGCGGGTGGACTCGGCGCTGTCGGGGAGGAAGGCCGCCGTGTCGTTCTCCTGGAGCCCGGTCAGCTGCCCGCCGAGCGCGGACAGAGGGCCGGCCCCGCCGAGCCAGACGAGCAGGACGAGGGCGGGGAGCAACCAGCGGAGCCGGGCCATGGGATCTTCTCTCGACATTCGACAATCTCGACGATCGAGAGACTAGGGTGACGTTGCGGCCGTGGGCAAACGGGAGGCGGAGTGGACGTCGAGGAGCGCCGGGAGCTCGCCCTTCTGCTGCGCCGGCTCACCGTGGAGCTCGACGCCGTCGGCCAGCGGTTCGCCGAGCTGCACGGGCTCGGGCGCACCGACGTCCGGGCGATGGTGGCGATCATGGACGCCGCCCGCCGCGGGGAGGCGCTGACGGCCGGCGCGCTCGGCCGGGCCGTGGACCTCAGCTCGGCGTCGGTGACCGCGCTGGTCGACCGGCTGGAGCGGGCCGGCCACGTGCACCGGGTGCGCGACCCTGCCGACCGACGCCGGGTCGTGCTGGAGATGTCGGAGCCGGCGATGGTCGCCGGCGGGCAGTTCTTCGGCGGGCTGCAGCGCGACCTGGTGGCCGCGATGGCCGGCCACACCGACGAGGAGCTGGCCGTCGTCCGCCGGTTCCTCGAGCAGGTGACCGACGTGGTGGTGCAGCACGCCCGGCCCGGCGGCTGAGCGCTGTGTGCATGTGCCGCGGTGGTGGGGCGGTATCCGACGCGCCGTGTGCACACAGCGCGCGACGTCAGAGCCAGCGTGCGACGTGGGTAGCCCATGGCTCGGGGCCGACCTCGGCGCGCCGCTCGTCCAGCCGGTTCGGGTCGAGCACCGGCCAGGGGACCGGCCGGCCCTCGACGACGTCGGCCACCTGCGTCCCGTAGCGCTGCAGGCCCCCCTCGGTGACGGCCACCCGGTCCTCGAGCATCGCCAGCTGCTGGACCGGGGCTTCGCCGCGCGCCACCGCCTCGCCCAGCAGTCGCAGCGCCAGGCGCTGGACCGACAGCTGGGTGTCGGCGTGCTGCGCGACCAGCCACGCTGCCCGGCTGGCCTTCTCGCCCACGCGCGCCGGCGTGGGCCACCCGGTGACGGCGAGCAGCTGTTCGAGACGGTCGCCGTGCCGGCCACGTCGAGCGCCACAGCCGGGCGGGCGAGCGCTCTGTGCACGTACTGCGGTGCCGATCCCCCGCGCACGACGCCGCGTGCACACATCGTTCGTCGGCGGGGTCCCCGGCGTGGCGAGGCGGGGCCGGGGCGGCGAGTCCTCAGAGGTAGAGGCCGGTGGACTCCTCGATCCGCTCGGCGGCGACGGCGTGCACGTCGCGCTCGCGCAGGATGATCAGCTCCTCGCCGTGCACCTCGACCTCGTGCTGGTCCTCGGGGGAGAAGAGCACCTGGTCGCCGACCTTCACCTGGCGCAC